>JANTGU010000022.1 GCA_024762735.1 Bacteroidales bacterium
GGAGAACAAATAGTTGGCCGCATCAAATTCTGCAGAACGAACCTCATTAATAATTTTATTGACCAGTGTAATATCGGCAGCTAAAATGGTGTGATTGAAATTATGATATTCCCAGTCTTCCTTGGTTCCGGTAGCATCACGGTAGGCATTACCAGGTTTAATAATCAATCCCACTTTTTTTGAATCAGCGGGTTCGTTCATTTTCTGCAATATGTAGCTACGATACTGTTTCAGCTTTTCACTTAACTTGTATGCTTCACCATCTTTAGCATTGCCAATCATATAATGCGTGGTGTTGTCATACTTATCTTTGGAAGGTACAATATCGAGCAGCAAAACGGATTCTTTTTTTCCATTTATGATGCTATCCTTATAGTATAGTTTACGTATTTCAATAGAGTCTTCTGTGCTGTTTTTGCTAACCACACCCATTTCTGATTTCTGTACCAGATAAAATTTTAAATCTTCAAGGTACTTCAGCAGCTTTTGGGTTTCGGTTCTTACCTGCTGTGCTTCTGTCCATTTAGGGCCCACCTTCTCATGATTCAAATTATACTGACTTTCGAACTTATCATAAACAAATTCAGCCTTTTTTTGCAGGCCTGCATTGGTACTCTCCATGCTTTCGTTTACCACCAGAAAAGCATCCAAAATATCTTTGGATACATTCAGCGCCAACAACGCAGTAAGCACCAAATACATCATGGCAATCATTTTTTGCCGTGGGGTTTCTTTATATCCAGCCATTTTCTAATTTTTAAATTTTAAACTAATTACCTGTTAATAGTTAGTCATTAACATTCATGGCTGAAAGCATGTTACCGTACACCTTGTTAAGGTTACGCATGCGTTTATTAAGTTCTTGTACCTGGTTTGAAAATTCGACTGTGGAAGTGTTGGACTCATCAAAAGTCTTAATTAACTCGTTGGCATTTTCAGCAACTTTGGCAACACTTTCGGAGTAGCTGGTAGCTGCGGTTAAGTCCTGAGCCATTACCTCGTTCAGTTTGTTGGCAGTCTCGGAAGCACCTTTTAAGCTGGTGGCAAATTGCTGCGTTGCAACAACAGCTTCGTTAGCCTGGCCAATTTGGTTGGCTGTTTCTGAGAGCTTACTTAACCCTTCACCAAGCCGGCCTATTACTTCATCGTTGATGTTACCTTTTTCAAACATCTCGTCAAGTCGCTGTGTGGGTGTTTTTCTTTTTTCCAAAACATCATCATCCACTTCGTCGTTGTACATACCGGCCAATTCAGGATAAACCAAACTCCAATCGGGCTCAACATGTGGTGGCTCAAAAGCAGAGAAGAAAAAGATAACAGCCTCGGTAAGCAAACCTACTGTTAACATTTCGTTAGCACCTGGCATATGGATAATTTTAAAGAGTGCACCAACCAATACAACAGATGCACCAAGTCCATATACTTTTGCCATAAAGTTTCTATATCTCCTAGTGTGTGTAAAATCAAATAAGCCCATGATTAATTTGTTTTATTTTATTTAAAAATTAATAATTAAAAATTCTTGATTAATGGTAAACGCGTGATGCCTTGCTCGGGTTATCGCCCTTGTTACGTCCAAGGTAAGGCTGAATGCATCTAAACCCGATGTAAGCTTTAGCCGTATCCTGATACTCGTAAGCGCGGGTAGTAACCTGCAGGTAATATTTAATATCTTTCCAGGAACCCCCGCGAATCACTTTACGCTTCATGGCAGGAGGGTCGTCTTCCTTGGCATTATAGGTATAGTTAGGATTCATGTCCCAGGTAAAGTTATACGATGACGGATCGTACGCGGAGTTAGTCCACTCAGCCACGTTTCCGGCCATGTCGTACAAGCCCCAGTCATTGGCAGGGTAGTGCGCCACGATAACCGTTCGTAAGCCCCCATCGGCGATGTAATTACCCCTGCGCGGTTTAAAGTTGGCAAGGAAACATCCTTTTTCGTTTACCGTGTAAGGACCTCCCCATGGATAGGGATTAAGTTGATATCCTCCGCGGGCAGCCCACTCCCATTCAGCCTCTGAAGGAAGGCGGAATTCTGACAATTCAACATTGCCTTTTTTGCGACTTATGTGCGAGTTGAGCAGCTGCGTTCTCCAAACACAAAAGGCACGCGCCTGACGCCAGTTAACACCTACTACAGGATAGTTGTCGTAGGCAGGATGCCAAAAATATTTTTCAGTCATCGGATCGTTAAAGGAATAGGTATAATCAGCAATCCAGGCTAATGTGTCAGGATAAACCCCAATCATTTCGTTGCGAACATATACCGAACGGTCGCGCAGGCCTTGTGGACGGTTGGCCAGTCCTGCATTACGATAATCGCCGGGTTCCGAAAAATCTTTTTTAGCAGCAGCATGTAAATCAACCCATTGATAGGTGTACATTAATTTACGGGTATCAATTTCACGACGGCGGAAAAAGCGTTCGTTTTCGGGAAGGTACATCTCTTCCAAGGCGTCTCTTATATCCTGGTCTTCACTATTCCAATCGATATCGGTTTTCCAGTTCAGGAAAGGAGGATCATATACTTCACCGGTTTTTTCATTCTCTTCAATCAGAAAATCTTCAGGGTCAACATTTCCTAAAATAGTTCTGGCAATAGAGTCGCGCACCCAGTTAACAAACTGACGGTATTCGTTATTGGTAATTTCCGTTTCATCCATAAAAAATCCAGAAACCGAAATAGTTTTTGGTTCTGCCAGATGGCTCTTGGCAATATCTTCATCACCGGCACCCATCACGAAACTTCCCTGTGGAACAAAGACCATCCCGTAAGGGTCGGCCTGATAAAATGGTTTGGAAGAAGTACGTGCGCCCACCAATTCGCCATTACCGGAGTTATTACAACTTGCCAACAACCCGGCAACGAGCATGTAAAAAATCAACCTTTTCATATTTAACTCTTTGATTTTATGTATCTTATCTTGTTTTCCTTTTTTAACGAGCCCCAAAAATAAGAAAATCTGCAATGCAACTTAGATTTGGACTTAATATTTTCAATTACAAATACCTTGTATTCTTATAACTGGTTTTTGAATGATCGCCTTTTATTTTAAAACAGTAACTTAACCCGATTTCGTGTGATCCCGGCATACCATACTTCATGGTACTGACATCATAGGAATAGCTAATGTTGAAATCTCTAAACTTAACGCCTACCATCACGCCCACCGACTCCAATAACCTGTAGCTAATACCTGCGTAAAATCTGTCTTTGTATCTAACGTCGGTTGAAATAATATATTGCGTGGAGGCTAAATTACTCTCTATCATGAATCCCGGGTCTATTTCGTAATCCTGATTATTAAGGAAAATCCGGTACATTCCTGTTAAAAATAAGGTGCGATCAGTTTTATAGCGCACCACCTGATTATCGGCAGTACTTAAATTTTTCCCGTGCGATTCAAGCAGGTTAATCACCGACAGCCCCACGTAATAATTCTCAGATTTAACAAAAATACCCAGGTTTCCATCAAAAATCATGGCACCCAGTTCAGAAGAAAGCAAAATAGGGTCGCCCTGCTGTTCGGGTTTTAATTTTGAAAAATCAATGCTGTGGTTCATCAGACTAACGCCGGCACCAATACCTATATCGGCAAATGAAAGTGAAGTGTGAAACGAGTACGACAAATTAATACCCACCTGCTTTTCAAAACCCAGTTTATCCTGGATAATGGATCCTCCAAGGCCGCCGTGTAAAAATTTCATGGGCGAGTTAATGGTAACAAGATAGGTTTCAGGAGCCACTTTATTGCCTTCGCTATCGGTAAAGCCTGCCCACTGCTGACGCAACAAGCCATTTACGCAAATACCATCGCCCATGCCAACAAAACCGGGGTTGGTATAGGTCATGGTATTTTTGTACTGTGTAAAGGTAGGCACATCCTGTCCGTGAGCCGTTACCAACATAACCAGCAGAAAAACGATACTACTACAAAACCTTTTAAAATTCAAACTCTTGTTTTTTTGATTCTCTCTTCAATTAACGCAGGCTAAAGTATAAAAATTATAGGTTGGCAAACCTTTTTTTAAATTTATTTCGCTGTTATGACACCACGAGTGAAATGTTCGTTGCAACGAACCTCTAATTTCATACATCTTACAAGAATTTATATTTTTCAACAACAACATACTCCGGGCCTTTTGGATGCAGGATACTTTCATATAACACAAATTCGGTCACGGACACCTTCTGAAAGAACACCTCTTTATATAGGCTTATTGATTGCTGAAAAAATGCTTTATCCTGAACCTGCTTGATTCTTGCCAAAGTAAGATGAGGAACAAAATTCTGACTATCGTTGGGAAAACCCAGCAGTGTCAACCTGTGTCTGATTTCATTTCCCAACTGTATCAATTGTTCATCGTCCTCAATATTTACCCTGATGATTCGGGGACGGTACGAACTTCCAAAAATACCAACACCTTTAAGATTAAAGCTAAACGGATGAGTAGTAGCGGCAATGGTATGGAGCGCTGAGACAATTTCATTTTCATTGGTTTCAGAAGTTTCACCCAAAAATTTCAAGGTAAGATGAAACAACCCGGCATCGACCCATTTTATTTTACCCTTGTTACAGCGCGCTTGTAAATCGTTGTAAACCTTTAACAAAGTATGGTTTGGGGTGACGTTGACAGCAATAAAAAGTCGTTTCATACAAGGGGTTAAAAAGGGACGGACAAATATGCACAAAAAGTTTAATCCAATAAGGCCATTTTTTTATTGCATGAAAAAACAAATTGTTTTATCTTTGCCGCCGCATTAGAAAAAAATGCAGATGGGGGATTAGCTCAGTTGGCTAGAGCGTTTGACTGGCAGTCAAGAGGTCATCGGTTCGATTCCGATATTCTCCACTTAAAAAGCCACTTACAAAGTCATTTTATAAGTGGCTTTTTGTTTGGGCAATCGTTGGATGAATTCCAGGGCGCAACTACCGATTTCTTATTAGATTCTTTTTGAGAGATTGCGAAATTATTCTTTAACTGCATTTTTACTGCTGTTTTTTCAAACCTTCTCCAACACCTTCAAAATCTCCACCATGGCAAGGGTATCCAGCCCGCAATACTCCAGGAGGTCTTTTTTTGTTTTATCGATGATGGCAGGGACGGTTTCGTAATAGAGGTTTTCGTACAACATGCTGGCGGCCATGCCGTTGTTGATGTTCATGTTGTCGTAAGAAAACCGCGGCACCAGCGCCGGTAATACCTTTTTTATTGAATAAGAGCCGTTCATCGCTGTGGTGTAGTAGTGTTTTCTTAAAAAGGGCGTCATCAAGTCAACTATCCGGTTGTTGATGGCCTTTATCGCTGAGGCATATCGTGGAAATGTTCTGGCTATTAGTCTTAACTGACCCGACTCAAAACTTTTATTAAAAACCATGATATCTCCGGTTGTACCAAGGTCTTTTATTAGCTGTTCAACAAATGGAATGCGCGGATCGCCCTTGGGTTCTGCCAGAAACTCCTTGTGTTGCAAGGTTCCTCCCGGTTTATCCAAAATATGCAGCGAATATTGGAAAATCGTTTGTTGGTACGGTTTCGAATTATCAAACAACGGAATGGCCGACTGAAACGATTCAAAATCGAGGAAGTACAAGGGGTAATGCAACGAATTGACAAACTTCTTAATCTCGGGTTTGTTGATGTAGGTTTTACCTGTTTTTTCAGCCTCTACCTGCATGCGCTGCCCACGACTTAAAGCGTAATCATCGGGAACATCAGCAATTTTTACAATACCCTTTTGATATAAGTCAAATTTTTTATTGGCATTAAGGTTTGAAATATTAAACACACTGTAATCCGGAACGTCTTTCCAGCAATACCCCCTAAAGCTACAGCCATAGGGAACACTACAGTGCTGACCTATATCAACATTAGGAATATCAGGCTTGGCAAGCATTTCCTGCATGACATCCAGATATACTTTTACTTTGGGTAACCTTCGAGCTATTCGGGATTTTACCGACTCAATCCTAAAAAGTTGGTGTATATCCAGCGCGCCCTGCCGCACGTACTGGTTGTTCAAATAAACTATAAAGATATCTTCCAATTCAATGCCCGACGACGTAATTACTTGGTACTGAAAAGCGATATCCCACAAATTAACATCCTTCACCGAAGTGGAACCCTTTACCTCATAAGCGTAATACTTTCCGTCGCGTTCAACAAAAATATCCATGTAACACATAAGATTGTTAAACCGGAAGCCCGCTTCATAAATAACGTCTTGACCTTCGTGTAACAGTCGGTTCGTTTCCGAAAAAGAGGTCTCAAAATCATTGGGAATGTGTTTACCCAAATCAACCCCGCCCGGAAATAGTTGCTGAGCCAGCAACCCAACATGGGTTCCCTTGTTAAAAATCATTTGCTGTGGTTCGGAAACCACATCTTCCAGTTCAGGATAATGTTTTTTCAGATAAAGCGACTTGTGGCATTGCAGTCCGCGGATAAAGGCTGACTTGGAAATTGTGAAAGTTTTTTGCATAACCCATAAATAGTGGTGAAAGGTACTAATTATTACGAAGTCACTCCTCAATATAAAAAGCCAAAAAGCCATAGCGGGATTTTGTTGTTCACGCCAAGCTCCATGTTATCGGATACAACAAAAGAATTCTCGATACCGGCAATTTGTTTCTGAGACTTATCCTTTCCCCCAACCTCAAAAAGGTATTTATCATCAACCAAAAAATCGCCTGTATCCGGATATGTTACTACGTGGTTTTCTGATAATTGATTAAGAAAAAATGTTTCGCGAAGGGTTCCAATATTTGTCTTGTCAGGTTGCAAAGCAAACATGTAATTGGTGTTTTCAAGATATAATTTCTCAGGTTTTTGGAGCAGGCTAACACCATAAGCATCTTTTAACACCGTTTTAACAATGCTCGCGTCTGATAATCCGTGAATATACTCCAGTAAACTGTTTCTTGAAATACCAATTTTATTGGCCAACGCGGTAATGTTGGGTTTAAAAGGAGCCGATTGGCTTATGATAGCCAACAGCTGCTTAATTTTCGGCACTTTTGACATATCGGCTTTTCGCAATAATGGCAATTCAAGCTCAATAATCATATTGATTATTTCAAAAAGTCGTTTGTAGTAAAGTACTTCGTTACCGTCGTAAAATGGAAAATACCCGGCTCTTAAATATTCTCCAAAATACTTTAACGGCTTAAACGTTTTCCCCATCGCCATGGCTATTTCAGTATGGTTTTCGAGCACCTCATCAAAAGAAACAGGTGCCACTTCAATCTTGTATTTTAACTCCAGGAACTCTCGGAACGACAACCCTTGCATGGTGTAAGTCAATGCTCTGCGGCTTAAATCAGCCCGGGCATTTAAGATCTGTAATAACGAGGAACCTGTAAAAACCACTTTCAGATCAGGGTGATAGTCGTATATCTTTTTTACCTCCACCGCCCAGTCAAAATATTTGTGCACTTCATCTAAAAAGAGGTGCCTGCCTCCTTGTGCCACAAAATCATCTGCCAGATTAAGGAGAGTATTGTTATAAAAATAGGGATCGTCCAGCGACACGTAAAGGGCTTCCTGGTTTTGTCCATAATTTTCTTTAATATACTGAAGCAACAGGGTCGTTTTTCCAATGCCCCGAGAACCTTTTATTCCCAAAAGTCGTTCTTCCCAGGGTAGGTTAGAAACAATGCTTCGTTGAAATCCGAGATCAATATTTTCAACTAGCGCAGCATGTCTTTTTAATAATTCTATCATCATTTTGTTGTTTTGATTCAACTAAAATAATACTTTTTGTTAATCACACTCAACATTCTTAGTATTTTTTGTTTAATCTATTCAACAATAATTGCTTTACTGTATTACAAACCTGGCCAGGTTAACCTCTTTTTCTGAAACGGTTTTAATTAGATAAATTCCCCGCGGTAACCCTGATATGTTTAACCGGTATTGATGTTTGTGTGCAAAGGAGACAGACCTCAGCTTTTTTCCTGACAAATCATAAAGTTCCATAGCTCCCAGGGGCTTGTCCGATTGAATTTCAATAAGATCATTAGCCGGGTTCGGAAACAGGATTATCCGGCTTTCATCATCCTGATAACTGCTGACAGCATCGTAAAGTAAACAAACATGATCTTCGTTCGGATTGTTTAATGCGGGGGCAAAGTCAGAATAACAGGTATCTCCACCATTTTTCCAGTATGCATTAACCTTGTAGCAAATGGTTTCGGGAACAGGTGAAGGAATAGAGTAATCATTATATTCGTAGTAAGTTACTCCGTCCTCTTGTAATACTGTTGCAATTTTATCGTAAAGTGTATCGAAATTTAAAGCGCGATAAATATGGTAGCCCAAAAGTGTATCAAACAGGCTGGGGCCGGAATTCGGAAATGAAAGTCCCACTCCAAGGTTCCAGTTGTAGTCAAGTCCAAAGTTAGAAAGTGTATCCCAATCTGAAATCTCCGATGTTTTAATCAGATCACCATATCCCGGCACTGCCGGACCTTCATCAGCACCAGCCGGGTATTCGTTCCATTGCTGCCCAACAATTTTGTATCCAAACCAATATTCCAGATTACCATCGATATACAGCGTGTCGTTCACGTCAACAGTTGTCCAACAATTTGGCTGAACGTTGGTTAAAGTATCGCTGTATATCAGGTTAGCAGCATTGGCTCCTGTCCATATTTTAACAATAAAATAGCCCGATGACAAAGGATTGGTATAAAAAACCATTTGATTGATAATACAACTGTCGTACACCATCAAGCCTCCGGAGTCCCATCTGATGGCAACAGTAAAGTCGCCCCCGTCGGTTAAACCTATACTGGTATAATTCTCTCCACTATCATACCCAAGCCAAGGGTAAGATACCTGGGGTAAATAAGGTGCGTCCCACGCAACCCTGCATCCAACATTTAATTGCGAGGAGCGTAAAAACGAGGCATCCAAATCTTTTGGTACACCACATTCGCTGTAAACCTCAATGTTATCGACAAACCAACCGGTTATATTTGATGAAAGTACTCCCCCTGTTCTAAATCTTATTCTGAATTTTTTATATTTTGCAAGTTTCGTAATATCGTACTGTTTATTTACCCATGAAAAGCTTCCGTTGTTTGAAAGCGAATCAATTTTTTTCCATTATCGGGGTCAATAATCCATTCGTTACCCGACTTGACCCAATTGTTAGTGGCAAAACTAAGCGACTCCCAATCTTCGGAAAATGGCAACGTTTGATTTAATACAGAACGAGATGCCTGATGGTTGTTTAAGACCAGACTTTGTCCATCGACCTTACAGGGATAGCTTAACAGGAAAACAATTTCAAGCAGAAGTATAAAAAAAAGTCTTTTATTCATGGCTCGGCATGTTTTTGTTTGAATCTCACAAATGTAGCACTTTTTTACAGAAAATTAGTTTTCACATTGATGACCTTTTGATGACCTCCAAATTTTGCTTTTTAACAAGTATAGGTGTTTATTTGTGTATTCATAAATATCAACGCTAAATAAACGCCGCATGAAAAAATTCCACCTCAAAAGTGTATTGCTTGTATTGGCATTAACCGTTGGTCAAATTGCCTTGGGTCAAACAACAAAAAGCCCGGCACAACCCTTGCCGACATCAACTACCGAAAACAATTTTTATTCCATTCAAAATTCTTTCAACAGTTACCTGGCTCCCTTGCAGGTGGATCGGAATGGCAATTACATGGATGAAAACGGCGAAGAAAAAAGCGTACCCGGTTACAAACAGTTCAAACGCTGGGAATGGTATTGGGAAACGCGTGTGGATAAAACCACGGGCGATTTTCCTCAAACCCGTGCCTCCGATATTTATTTAAGTCGTGCTGCAAGCTCAGGTGCTTCCCGAAGTGCGTCCGGTAGTTGGACATCGCTGGGACCCTCGTCAAGCTCGGGAGGTTATCATGGGCTGGGAAGGTTAAATTGCATCGGTTTCCGTCCGGGTGACAACAACACTTATTATGTCGGTTCGCCGTCGGGCGGGTTATGGAAAACTACCGATAACGGAACAACCTGGACCGTGCTTACCGATGATAATGCCGTTTTGGGTGTGAGTGAGGTAGTAGTTTTGGCAGGCAGCTCCACTTCAAACGACACAGTTTACATAGGTACCGGCGACAGAGACGGCGGGAGCCTGTGGAGTATGGGAGGCGGTCAAACCAACGAAAACAATAGTATAGGAATCCTTAAATCGGTGGATGGCGGATCTACCTGGAGCACTACAGGCCTTACCTATCAGGCATCGGAGGGTAAAATGGTTTACAGATTAATTGTTAATCCTGATAATCATAACATTTTATTTGCAGCTACCTCCGACGGACTTTATAAAACTGTGGATGGGGGAATCAACTGGACATTGCTTACTTCTACTGTTTTTTACGACATGGAATTTAAACCGGGCGATGCACAAACTATGTACGGTGGAGGTTATTCCGACGGAAAAGTTTGCCTTTCCACTGATGGCGGTACAAGCTGGTCAGAATCATTAAATTCCGGCGGATACCGTGTGGTTTTGGGCGTAAGTCCTAACGAAAGCACCTGGGTATATGCTGCTGTTGTAAACAGTGAAGGCTCACTAAAAGGATTTTACAAATCGGAAACCTCCGGAGCCTCCTATTCCGAGCCCGGCGACTGGATTAACCTCATGGGAGCGAATTGTGACGGGTCCGGGAGGACGCAGGGAACTTACGATTTTACCATGGCCGTTGACCCCACCAATGCCGACGTGGTTTTTGTGGGAGGAATTAATACCTGGAAAACATCGGACGGCGGTGTTAACTGGCACCTGAACAACTACTGGACCGGATCGTGCGGCGGTTCTGTTCCTGAGGTTCATGCTGACAAACATCGTCTGGCATTTCAAAACAATACTGCCACCCTGTTTGAGTGTAACGACGGCGGGGTTTATAAAACTGCAAACGGGGGAACCAACTGGAGTTACGTGGGCAGCGGAATTATCACCAGCCAGTTGTATCGAATGGGTGTTTCACAAACCGTTTCCAGCGACATCATTGCCGGGCTGCAGGACAACGGAACCAAATCGGTGAACGGAGGAACCTGGGAAGATGTTATTGGCGGTGATGGCATGGATTGCGATATAGATTATGCTAATAACGACATACAATACGGCGAATATCAAAACGGTGCCCTGCAAAAAACCACCAACCATTGGACTACCTCCACGGATTTGGGGTTTGTTTACGGCCGGTGGGTAAGCCCGTTTGCCATCGACCCTTCTGCTTCATCCTCACTCTATTTCTGTGCCACGCAAAGCGACAGGGATAATCCGACACTTCACAAATCAACTGACGGGGGAAGCACCTGGGCCTCTATCAGCACTTACAATTTTCGCGAATTTGCGGTAGCTCCCTCCAATTCAGATACCATTTACGGTATTGACGATGATGGGGTTTATAAAACAGAAAACGGAGGCACAAGCTGGACGGATATCACGGGTACATTACCTGTGAGCAGCGCCACGCCCACCTATGTGGCCGTTAAATACAACGACCCCAACACCGCATGGGTAACCTTCGGCCAATACAACAATTACTCTGTTTATGAAACCACCGACGGCGGTACAAACTGGACGGATATCTCTTACGGTTTGCCTGCGGCACCGGTGATGTCAATTGTTCAAAACCGGCAAAACGGTTCGGTGAACGAGCTTTACGTTGGTACCGATGTGGGCGTTTATGTAAAATACGGCACCGGACAGTGGGAACTTTTTAGCACCGGGCTTCCCAACGTGGTGGTTACCGAGCTAAAAATTTATTACGATGATGCTACGCCTGCCAACAGCCGGCTCAGGGCTGCCACTTACGGTAGAGGCGTTTGGGAATCGGATCTCTATACTTACACAGCGGCAGCACCTGTTGCCGATTTTATTGCAGACGACACGGTGCCTATTCTTAACCAAACGGTACTTCTGTCCGATTTTTCTACCCATGAGCCAACTTCATGGCAATGGAGCATTACTCCTTCTACTTTTCAATATGTTGATGGAACGAGTGCCACCTCACAATATCCCAAAGTTCAGTTTACCACGCTGGGCAATTATACAGTACAACTTGCCGTATCCAATGCCCACGGAAGCGACAGCAAAACGAGGACAAATTATATTACCGTTGGCACTTATCACCCCTATTGCAGTGCTTCGGGCGGAGGAGCCGGATATATTAGTGGCGTTGAGCTGGGAAATATCAGCAATACCAACACTACCTCCGATGGATATCACGATTATAAAACATTGACTGATACGTTGTACCGGGGACAGCTTGAAATTCCCATCACCATTACCAACGGGATTACCCACGGCGATTATGATGTGGCAGCATGGATAGATTTTAATCGTGATGGGATTTTTGATGAAACCTCTGAAAGTATTGTTTGTGAGATGAACAACGGTGCCACGGGAACTTATTATTTTGATGTGCCCGCCGATGCCGATACCGGAATTACCGTGATGAGAGTCAGAATAAAGTATGCCGGAAGTACCTGTGGTTCACCCTGCGGAACCACCAGCTACGGCGAGGTGGAAGATTATTCCATTCAAATGAATGAAACCCCCTCCTGTCCGCCACCGGCTTATCAAACCGAGAGCAATATCACCGGAACTGTTGCCGATTTAAGCTGGTCGCAGGCCGGAACGGTTTCCTCGTGGGATGTTCGCGTTGTAACTTCCGGTGCAGATACCTCGGGAACCGCTTATGCTACCACCTCATCCAACCCGTTGACGGTGGATACCCTTACCGGAAACACAACCTACGACTGGTATGTACGGGCAAGTTGCGGAAGTGCCTGGGTTGGCCCGGCTACCTTCCAAACAGCCTGCGCCTCGTTTACTGCACCCCACTCCGAAAATTTTGACGGGGTAAGTACACCCGATCTACCCGGCTGCTGGACGAAAATAGTTTATTCTACAAGCAGCTATGCCTATGTAAATACCAGTACCGATTATGCAAACTCCGCTCCCAACTCGGTTGATTTTTACAACTCCAACGATTTAAATTCCACCCTGTTACTGGTATCGCCCCAATTTACCGATTTAACCACACAACAAAATATGATTTCGTTTTATGCTGCCGGATACGATGGAGGAGAAGAGTTGACGGTGGGAACCATGTCAGACCCCGCGGATACCACCACCTTCTCGGAATTTACTACCATTACCTTAACCGATACTTATGACCAGTACCAGGTATTTTTTGGTGCCGATTTTACGGATAACAATACTTACATAGCTTTTAAACACGGCAACAACGGCGGTTATCAGGATATCTATCTCGACGATTTCGAGTACACGCCAATACCCGGATGTCCCAAACCATCTCAATTAACAGAGGATAGCATTACCAATAGTTCGGTGAAACTTTCATGGACGGAAAACGGAAATGCCACCTCCTGGGACATTAGAATAGTTACAGCAGGAACCGATACTACAGGATTACCATATTCAACAACATCTTCTCGTCCCCTGACCGTTGATACGCTTACCAGCAACACAACCTACGACTGGTATGTGCGCAGCGGTTGCGGCAGTGAGTGGTCTTTAAAAGCAACATTCACCACTCTGTGCGGCAGCTATGCCGCTACACTTACCGAAAACTTTGACGGGGTTACAGCGCCCACCCTGCCTGACTGCTGGAGTAGTATTGCTTATTCTTCCGATACCTATGCCGGAGTCAAAACATACAATTCAAGCTACTACTCCCATTCCAATCCCAACTGTATCAGTTTGGATAATAACACGGATGATGCTGCCACACTGCTGTTGATTTCACCCGAATTGAGTGATTTGACTTCTCAGTCGAACCAAATCAGGTTTTATGCCAAAGCATATTACGACAACACGGACTTAATTGTCGGAACCATGTCAGACCCTGCAGATACTGCCACATTTACTGAATTTAAAACCATTGCTTTAACCACCGGATATGTTGAATACACCGTGATGTTTGGCAGTACTTATACCGAAAACGACAACTACATCGCTTTTAAAAGCGGCGTGGGCGGCAGCTATCACTACATCTATATCGATGATTTTGTTTACGAACCCATGCCTGCCTGTCCTCCCCTTACCGATTTGACAGAAAGCAATATTACTACCACCTCTGCAACGCTTTCGTGGACTGAAAATGGCAGTTCCACAAGCTGGGAGTTCAGAATCGTGGAAAAAGACACCGATACAACGGGAACTTCCTACGTTACCAAAACTTCAAACATGATTATTGTCGATACACTTACCAAAGACACCTATTACGACTGGTACGTGCGATCGGATTGCGGCAACGACTGGCAGAAAAGTACTTTTGTAACCGATTGCGGAACCTATACCGTACATTATACCGAAGACTTTGACGGGGTAACAGCACCCGATATTTCACACTGCTGGACTACCATTGTAGATGCCTCCTCTTCTTCTGCTGTTATTGAGGTCACCACTTCCTATTCGCCCAACAGTGCGCCAAACCATGTCATGCTGTATAATTACAACGATGACAATGCC
>JANTGU010000023.1 GCA_024762735.1 Bacteroidales bacterium
ATTTGTCCACATCATGGATGGAGAAGGCAACAAAATTGAGCTTTGGGAGCCTGTGGATCATGTCTTCACCGAAATGGGAGGAAAAACCAACAAATAAAAAACGTATTAATAATTAAATATTTAATATTTTGAAAACAATCAATCTTTATTTAACCTTTGACGGGCAATGCGAAGAAGCCTTTCAATTTTATCAGTCGGTGTTGGGTGGCGAAATAGAACATCTCTCCAGATTTAGCGAGATGCCGGATAACCCCGAATTTCCCATTGCCGAGGAGAATAAAAACAAAGTGATGCATGTGTCCTACCGGATCAACGAACAAACAACCCTTTTGGGAAGTGATACCGGGGGTGAATGGGCAGCCGGCCTTGTTCAGGGAAACAATTTCTCCCTATCTGTCAATGCCGATAATCCTGAGGAAGCCGATAGGATTTTCGAAGCATTGTCGGCAAACGGAAAGGTAACCATGCCCATGAACAAAACCTTTTGGAACGCTTACTTCGGCATGCTAACCGACCAGTACGGAATCCAATGGATGGTAAGTTGTACGTTGGAAGGACATAAAAATCACGATAAACAGGGGTAGTGTTATGGCAGGACTGAAAACAAAAGAGAGCAACAAAAGCGTTGATGAATACCTCGATGCAATTGAAAACGAAGCCAAGCGTGAAGACAGCAAAGTGCTGGCAGCTTTAATAGAGAAAACTACGGGCGAAAAACCTAAAATATGGGGTGACAGCATGGTTGGATTTGGTAAGTATCAATACCACCGGAAGGGAAGCAAAGAAGAACTTGAATGGTTTCAGGTAGGCTTTGCTGCGAGAAAAACCAGACTTACCCTCTATCTTTCGTGCGATTTGTCAAAGTACGATGATTTAATATCTAACCTGGGCAAATGTAAACATGGAAAAGGGTGTCTCCATATCAATAAACTAAAAGATGTGGATATAGACGTTTTAACACAGTTGATTGAGAAAGCAAAAAATGATCCATGTTATTAAAATTTACACGGCGAATTCCTATTATTATGAAATATAAAAAACAGGTGTTGCTGACGGTGGTACTGTTTTCTACCATGGTGCTGATGGCTCAAGACCGAATTACAGGAAACAGTTTCGCCACCCGTAGTGAGGTTATTGCTCCTCATGGCATGGCAGCTACCAGTCAACCACTTGCTACACAAATTGCCCTCGATATTTTAAAAAAAGGGGGAACCGCCATAGATGCAGCCATAGCCGCTGATGCTGCCCTTGGATTAATGGAGCCGACGGGAAGCGGCATGGGGGGCGACCTGTTCGCCATTGTTTGGGACGCTAAAACGCAAAAACTTTACGGGCTTAATGCCAGCGGCCCTTCTCCCAAATCGCTCTCGCTCGAGTATTTTAAAAACAAGGGTTACCACCATATTCCACCGCACGGCCCATTGCCGGTAACTGTTCCCGGGTGTGTGGATGGATGGAACGAGCTGCATAAAAAGTTTGGAAAACTTCCTGTTGAAGATATTCTTCAACCTGCCATAACGTATGCCGAAGAGGGTTTCCCGGTGAGTGAGCTAATTGCCTATTACTGGCGACTGAATGCAAAAGTGCTACAATCCTATCCGGGTTTTTCCGAGGTGTTTATGCCCGGGGGGAAAGCGCCTGACAAAGGCCAGGTATTTAAAAACCCTTACCTGGCCAACACGCTAAAAATGTTGGTGAAAAATGGTTTCCGCTATTTTTATGAAGGAAAACCGGCTAAAGTTATTGATAACTATATGAAAGAAAACGGCGGGTTTTTGTCGTACAGCGACCTATCGGCTTATCATGCCGAATGGGTTACCCCCGAAAGTACCAATTATCGAGGCTATGATGTTTGGGAGCTGCCTCCAAACGGACAGGGAATAGCCGTGTTGCAAATGCTTAACATGCTCGAGAATTTCGACATTGCCTCCATGGGATTTGGAAGCACAGCGTATCTCCATCTGCTTACAGAAGTAAAAAAACTGGTTTTTGAAGACAGGGCCCGGTTTTATGCTGACCCACATTTTAACAAGCTTCCTGTTGATAGTCTGATTTCGAAGCGTTATGCCAGGGAGCGTCTAAAACTATACAACCCAGACAAAGCCTCATCCTACTATCCTGCCGGGCAACCCGAAAAAGGAAATACTATTTACCTTACGGTAGCCGATCAGTACGGCAACATGATTTCGCTTATTCAAAGTAATTACCGGGGCATGGGGTCGGGTATGACGCCTACCGGACTGGGCTTCGTGCTCCAGGACAGGGGAGAACTCTTTGCGTTGGAAGAGCATCATTTCAACAGTTTTGAGCCGGGCAAACGTCCGTTTCACACCATCATTCCCGCGTTTATTACCAAAGATGGAAAGCCCTGGATAAGCTTTGGGGTGATGGGAGGTGCCATGCAACCGCAGGGCCATACACAAGTTGTTGTCAATCTGATTGACTTTGGCATGAACCTACAGGAGGCGGGAGATGCACCGCGCATAAGGCATGATGGTTCCTCGGAACCTACCGGTGAAAAAATGAAAAATTCGGGCTGGCTTAACATGGAAACGGGCTTTTCGTACGATGTAATCCGTGCCCTCATGCACAAGGGCCATCAAATCAGGTTTTCATCGGGGGGATACGGAGGTTACCAGGCGATTATGTGGGATGACAAAAACAAAGTATATTATGGTGCTTCCGAATCGAGAAAAGATGGGCAGGCAGCAGGTTATTAGTGAACCAAAAGTGAAGGATGTTTTTTTGATAAGTATTTAAATATTAACGATAAAATAAGGATTATGAAAATTGTAAAAAAGTTAGGAATCGGCCTGCTGGCCATTATTGCAGTGTTGTTGATTGTAGCCCTTTTTGTACCCAAGGATTTCAATTACGAAAAATCAATTACCATCAACAAGCCCATCGACCAGGTTTGGGAACATACCAACAGCCTGGCTGAACTGGATAGATGGAGCCCCTGGAACGACTATGACCCCGACATGAAAAAGGAGATGAGTGGTGTGGATGGAACCATAGGAGCGGTAAGCAGTTGGGAAAGCGACAGCGCTAACGTGGGAAAAGGATCACAAACCATTTCGAAAATTGAAAAACCCACCCTGTTTGAAACGGAGTTAAAATTTTATACCCCTTATGAAAGCGAAGCCAAAGGCTATGTTAAGTTAACTTCACAGGGAGAAAAAACTTTGGTGACTTGGGGTTTTGAAAGCGAAATGCCCTATCCCTTTAATTTGATGAAATTAACCATGAACATGGACGACGCGATGGGAAAAGATTTTACCAACGGCTTAACGAAGTTGAAAAATATCTGCGAGCAGGAATAACGCAGGCGTTAGTGGTTACAAGTTATTTAGACAGCGTGTATGAATAGCAGGAGCCTGATTTTACTATCCGGCTGTTTTCAGTAGATGAGCAGTTGCACTTTGATGATTTATCTCAGAGGATTGGTTCACCATGGTAAGCCTGTAAATACATTAGTTTAAAAGTTTATTTAAAAAGTAGTTTAACATTTTTTCAACTTCTGTTTCCTGATTCGTTTTCAAGTGGATATCCGTGAGTTTAGGTAAGTAATTCGCAAAATAAAGCTGATTGTTCGACATTTCATAGAGATTGGATGCCAGGGTGCTTGGATATTTAAACTCGGGGTTTACCGAAGTAATAATCGAAGCTATCATGGCCGTTAAGTCCTTGTAACTTTTAAACAAACCAATGGAGTTTTCCTTGTCAACTTCAACAGTGTGGTAGGCTTTTGTACCTTCAAACACTACAATTTTATGGAGTTTGTTTACATTGATAAACTCAACCATTAAATTTTCGGTAGTGGCAAAAACCAGAGAATGAACAACAATTTTTAATTTCTCTTTGGCATCCACAACATTTACCGTATTAAATTGGATTAAGTAAATTATCCACTCCCAATACCAGTTTACCAGGTATAGCAGTAGCAAATGTTTATTTTCAAAATACCTGTAAATAGAGGCTTCGGTAGAATTGATTTCGGCAGCTAATTTTTTAAAGTTAAACGATTCAAACCCTATGGCATGAATCATCTCTACACTAAATTGAATTATTTTTCTTCCCAAAATCGAGTCCTGAGGGTCTTTAATATACAACCCGGCATTTAAATCAAATTTTATTTTTACTGACACACTATAATTTTTTTACTGTTTAAAGAGGTGTAAAACCTCAACGCTGTTACAAAAATACAAAATTTAACTATTTTTAATGATAGCAATACTATTATATTAAATAGTTAAACTATATTTGCATCGAAAAATTAACAAACAAGTAATGATGAAATTAACAGACTCTTTTGCATATTTAAAAAACGATATCCCGGCCAGTGCCGTGGTATTTTTTGTGGCTTTACCTTTATGTTTAGGTATTGCACTGGCCAGTGGAGCACCTTTATTTGCTGGATTAATAGCCGGTATTATTGGTGGTGTTGTGGTAGGAGCCCTGAGTGGTTCCAAAGTAGGGGTGAGCGGACCCGCTGCAGGGTTAGCAGCCATTGTACTGACAGCTATTGGCACCCTGGGTGGCTATGAAAACTTTTTAGTAGCCGTTGTATTGGCGGGTATCATGCAAATACTTTTTGGTATTCTTAAGGCCGGTGTTATTGGATATTATTTTCCATCATCGGTTATTAAAGGAATGCTTTCAGGTATTGGTATCATAATAATATTAAAGCAAATACCACACTTTTTTGGTTACGATGCCTCCCCGGAGGGCAATTTTGCTTTTTTTCAGATTGATGGCCAAAACACCTTTTCCGAAATATTGAACACCTTAAACCATGTTCACCCCGGATCATTGATAATAGGAGTTATTGGTTTGGCCATTTTGCTGTTGTGGGACAAAGTGCTATCCAAAAAAGCTAAAATATTTCAACTCATTCAAGGGCCGCTTGTGGCCGTGGTGGTGTCCATCATTTTTTATTTGGTGACTAAGTCAAATAGTGGATTAGCTATCGCTAGCACACACCTGGTTAGCGTTCCGGTTCCTGACAGCTTAGATTCGTTTTTGGGACAGTTTACACTGCCTAATTTCAGCGCGATAACAAATCCTCAGGTATGGGTAGTGGCTTTTACCATTGCTTTGGTAGCCAGTTTAGAAACCCTGCTTTGCGTGGAGGCTGCCGACAAACTGGATCCCCACAAAAATGTTACGCCAACCAACCGCGAGCTATTTGCCCAGGGAACCGGAAATGTTATTTCGGGGTTGATTGGTGGACTTCCCATCACGCAGGTAATTGTTCGAAGCTCAGCAAACATACAATCGGGGGCCCGCACAAAAATGTCAGCCATTCTGCACGGTTTTCTGCTGCTAATATCAGTTATTTTAATACCAACCATCCTTAATATGATACCCCTGTCAGTATTGGCAGCCATTCTGTTAATCGTAGGTTGGAAATTGGCGAAACCTTCCATATTTGTAAAAATGTATAACCTGGGTTGGAAACAATTTGCACCATTCGTTATTACCATACTGGGCATTGTGTTTATTGACCTGCTCTACGGTTTGGGCATCGGATTGATGGTGGGTGTTATTATCACCATGCGAAACAGCTACAAAAATTCTCATTTCTTGCACAAAGAGGGCGAGGATGTGGACGATGGTAAAATAAAAATGACGCTGGCAGAGGAAGTCACCTTTTTTAATAAAGGTGCCATTTTAAAAGAATTGGACAATCTTCCGGAGAACTCATTTTTAGAACTGGATGTAAGAAAAACAAGGTTTTTAGACAATGATATCATCGAAATTTTAGAAGATTTTGCCTTAAAGGCAAAAGAAAGAAACATTACCATAAAGCTCATATCAGAAAGAGGTACAGTTGAAAACCCACCCAGCTATATTGAGTTTTTTAAACTAAGGCCCAAGGCTGCTTAATACTATAGTAATAAGAAAATTAATAGATAAAAATGATAAACAAATGAAAGCACACACAAAAGAAACACAGGCCACGATGACCCCTCAAAAGTCGTTAGCATTTTTAAAAGAGGGCAACATACGATTTCAAAATAATTTAAAAGCTCACCGCAACTTGCTGGAGCAGGTAAACGATACCAGCGAAGGGCAATTTCCTTTTGCCACCATATTAAGCTGCATCGATTCAAGAGTCTCTGCCGAATTGATTTTTGACCAGGGGTTGGGCGATATTTTCAGTATCAGGATTGCAGGGAATTTTGTGAATAGCGATATTTTGGGAAGCATGGAGTTTGCCAGTAAACTGGCAGGAACCAAATTAATAGTTGTATTGGGTCACACCTCTTGCGGCGCTGTAAAAGGGGCTTGCGATAATGTTGATCTTGGCAACTTAACAGGAATGCTTGAAAAGATCAAGCCGGCGGTCAACGCCGTGTTGGAACCTAAGGACTTAAGCTTGCGAACCTCTTCAAACCTGGATTTTGTTGACAGCGTGGCAGCAAAAAATGTTGAGCTAACCATTGAAAACATTTTAAAAGACAGCCCTGTATTAGCTGAAATGCACCATCAAGGTGATATTTTAATAATAGGAGCCATGTATGACGTTAGCAACGGGAAAGTTACATTTTATGAATAAAATTAACACAAGGCTGTTATTATTGACCCTAACCCTGGGTTTGTTATGGCCGGCTGTGGGTAAAAGTCAGGAAAGCAAGCTTGGTAACTGGTTGATTTATATTGGAAGCAAAAAAATCAACTCAAAATGGAATATCCACAACGAGGTACAATACAGAAGCTATAACGCCATAGGTGACCTGGAGCAGTTGCTGCTGCGCACCGGACTGGGTTATAGTTTCAACGAGAATAAAAATAATGTCTTGCTGGGATATGGTTTTATTTTGTCTGAAAACTATATAGAGAATACCAATGATAAAAAAGCCATCAATGAGCACAGGATTTTTCAGCAGTTTATATCAAAGCAAAAAATAGGAGTGGTAAGCCTTAGCCATCGCTACAGGTTTGAGCAACGCTTTGTGGAGGATGACTTCAAAATGCGGTTCCGGTACTTTTTGGGTGTCAGGATTCCGCTTTCTGAAAAGAAAAACAGTTTTTATCTTTCAGCCTACAACGAAATATTTTTAAACCTGGCATCACCTGTTTTCGATCGAAACAGGTTATACGGGGGTATTGGATACACCGTGAATAACAATTTAAGACTTGAGGCAGGCTACATGAATCAGTTTTTTGAAAACAGTGGCCGGGATCAGATTAACGTTGTTTGCCTGTTGAGCTTTTAAACAAAAGGATCATGTGTTTACCCTGGAAGAACCTCCGTTAAGCAGAAGGTAAAAGGGTATATTCAAAACAAGGCACTTGGTTTATTTTAAGTGAATGTGTTGGGCCTCAGGAAGGAAAAAGGTATCAAGAGCAACCAGGAAGCAAATTACCTCAGCTTATACCGTTTTCCCGGCAGGCTTATGACCACGTTTTGAAACTCAAGGTTTAGCAAGCAGGACGAGAGTTGTGAAACAGGAATTTTGCTTTTTGCCATGAGCACATCAATGCCGGTTTCACCGTTTTCGGAAAGGATGTCAACCAGCTTCTGTTCATTCTCCGACAGGTTGACAAACAGCTCCGGCTGCTTTGTTGGCTTTTTTTCTACGGGTTCCCAATTCATGATGGCGGTAATATCTTTAGCCGTTTCCACCAAGGCAGCCCGATTGGTTTTTATTAAAAAGTTACACCCTTTCGAGTAGGTGGCATCTATTTTTCCAGGCAGGGCAAACACGTCACGGCTATACGAAAAGGCGATGTCGGCTGTAATAATAGCGCCCCCTTTAATACCCGATTCTACTACCAATACCGCGTCGGCCATGCCGGCCACGATACGGTTTCGTTTGGGAAAATTTTCCCTGTCAGGAATGGTACCCGACATAAACTCGGTTAACAGGCCGCCATTTTCCATCATGGCTGCCGCAAGGTTTCTGTTTTCGGAAGGATAAACCCTGTCGAGTCCGTGGCCCATTACTGCCACGGTGGGTAAGTGCTGGTTCAGGGCATTTCGGTGCGCACAGCTGTCGATGCCATAGGCCAGGCCGCTCACCACCATCACATCACTGTCTTTTAAATCCTCCACTATTTTTTCACACTGTACTTTTCCGTAGGCAGTGGAGCGGCGGGTTCCCACTACGGCCAGCACCCGCTGATGGTTCAAGTCGCGGTTGCCATTATAGTAGAGCATGACCGGGCCATCCTCGCAATGAAAAAGCCTTCTGGGGTATGCTTCATCGGTATAAAAGAGGGGTTGTATCGAGTATTTTTCAATAAAGGAGATTTCCTCCTCGGCACGCTTTAAAACCGCTTGGTTGACAATGTTGTTGACGGTATTTCTGCCTATACCCGGAATCTTTAGCAGGGCACTTTTCTTTTCCTTGAAAACCGCTTCGGCGCCGCCACAATAGGAAACCAGCTTTTTGCCGTTTACCGAGCCGATAGAAGGAATCAGGGTAATACCGATTTTGTATAGTAAATCATCAACCATGGTTGTTTGTTATTGCGTGCGGCGCTTGATACTAAAGGCACACCGGGCTACTGCCACCGGTTCTTCCTGATGTTTTTGAAACAACTTAACATCAGCCACGATCACCCTTTTACCCAATTTAACAAGATGGCTCACCGCGAAAATATCTTTTTCGATGGCACCATGCAGGTAGTCGATACGCATGTCGATGGTGTTCACGTTGTCCCCATACTTGGCAAGGGACAGGGCTACCAAGCCGCCGGTGCTGTCGGCAATGCTGGCCAGGATGCCACCATGCCAAAGCCCGCGTGAAAAATCACCCACGAACTCCTTTTTAAAAGGGATACATACTTCGGCAAAGCCCTCTTCAAGCTTCCTTATTTCCATTCCCAAAATTTTATTCACCGGCATATTATGCTCAATAATATGTTTCAGTGCTTTCATTCTCTCCTCGGTTGTTAATATGCTATCCATGTTGCTTGTTTGATTGGTTTACAAAAGTAGCAGATTTGAGCGAGTTTTAAAAAAGATTGAAAGGGTTTGTTGAGAAATGGGTAAATGAATGAATGCTTAAATGCATGAATGCTTTAGTAAGGGGGTAACAATAATAAAGTAACCTGGCTATTTAACAAAGCAGCCTAAACGCGGACGTTAAAAATTGTCCCTAAAGTCTTTCCTTTTATTATACTTTAAATCCTGTAAAACAGATGCTTTGACGTTGATGGAGAAGTTCCAGCTTTTACGCGAGCCGAAGGGGATAACATTAAATCGCATTTCCCAGCAGTGCAGGTCGCGGTATATGCTAAAGGAGGTGAGAGATACTTTGTTGGTGGTAATATCCCAACCTGTTCTAAAAGTAACTTTCCATTTGGGAGTTATGTTTGCCTGGCCTGATAAAGCAACCGTTTGAATGATTTTGTTGGTAGGGACTTTTTCGTAATTTAGCCAGGCTATGCGCGTGGAGTAGTTAAATTTGTAACTCAGGTTGATTGACCAGGGAATGTTCCAGTCGATGTACTCTTCGTGGCTGCGCTGGGTTCCCAGGTCTTCTGTTTTGTATTTATTGTCCGAAGGTTTTTCTTTTTCATCCTCCTTCTTTTTCTTTTTAAAATCTTTGTCGCTAAGTTTTAAATTAAAGCTTAATGCCCACGTGGTGTTGGTGCGCCGGAAAAGCCTCCTGTTTTGTGTCCATTCGAACGTGTTGATTTGCCGTCCTGCCGAATCAACCACATAAGGATCCCATAACGAGCTATATTTTAAATCGATATTTTTCCACAGGGTGGTTCTTCCGTTCATGCTTAGGTACGACATGTTGAGCGAGTCTTTTGCCAGGTCGTAGCTTCCCGAAATATTGAAGCTTTTGATCAGCATTACCTTTTTTGTCCCTGTAATGGTATCCTTCCGGTTTCGCACCTTGATTTCCAGGTTGTTTCCAAAGTTAAATCCTACTCTTCCTGATTTTTGTCCCGGGGGTGTTCCAAACAGGAATCCTTTGTATTTTGAGTAGGAAACTTCATCGCCGTCACCATTTATATAAGAACCATAATAGCCCCATTTTGAGCTTCCGAAATCGGGAACATAGCTAAACGAAACAGAAGGGGTAAACACGTGGCGGATAGCCCGTAAAGGCCCTTTCTTAAATAAAACCATCCCGTAAGCTTTGGTCGATATGCTGCTGCTAAGACTAAAATCAAAGGTGTTGTTAAATCCCGCTACGGTATCTTGCAACACATAGCCTACAGTGGTATCGTTGCCGGAAATCAGGGTATCGTTTACCCAGTACTGATCAACATGTTGCGCGTACATACGGTCGGTAATGTTCATCGAACTACTCCAGGTAAAATACTTGAAAAGCTTGATGGGTAAGCTGATGGGCATTTTATGAACCATCCCGTTTTGCATGTCGTTTTTGTAAGCATTCTCGGTAAAGACCAGTGAATCCACAGTGTTGATGATGTTTTTCGTGTTCATGGAATAGGTAATGCTCAGGTCTTCATAAAATCGCTTTTTCCCCACAGGCTTTTTACGACGCAACGGGTAAAAGCGGTTTACATTAAAGGTGAGCTCCGGGAGCGTAATTTGAACCACGTGGGTTTTGGTGTTTTGCCGGTGACTCGCGTTGGCTGTTAAATAGTATTTTCCGGCCCAGCTGGTTTGGTACGAAACACTCGACTGAAACTCGTTTTTCAAGTAGTCGTTTACGTTATCAACATTATATTTAATAAAGTTGGACGTAACAATATTCACGTTGGCGTTGAACCTGCTTTTGGGTCTTGCTTTTGGATCTTGCGTATGGGTCCAACGGATACGGAAATCTTTGCTTTTTTGATAATCGGGCGAATACTTATCGCTGATAATGTTCACGGCGTATTGTACCGAAAACGAACCGCTGTACTTGTATCTTTTTTTATAACGAAAAGTTGGCTTTAGAGCCCAGCTGCCCCGTGAATAAATATCCCCCACCATTTTAAGATCCATGTAGTCGTTAATCGACCAGTAATAACCGCCGCCCATCAGGTAAAACCCCAGAACAGCCGATTCGCCATAGGTTGGGATTACAATACCCGATTTATGTTTATCGTTGTTGGGAAATATCCCGAAAGGAAGTGCCAACGGGGTTGGTACGCCTTCGATTTCCATGTAAACAGGTCCGGTTACAATTTTGTTGCCCGGAATAACCCGCGCTTTTTTAAACTTGAACTGAAAGTGCGGGTGACGCTCCACGTTACAGGTGGTGTAGGAGCCGTGCAAAATATTAATGGAGTTATCCGACAACTTTTTCACGCGGCTGCCAGCTAAAAATCCCTGCTGGTCTTCGGTAAAAACGCTGTAAATATACCCCTTACCCGTGGTAAAATTGTACTTGATGGTGTCGGCTTTAAAAGTTTGATCGCCCTGCGAGAACACGGGCCTTCCCTGCTGTTTTCCTGCTGAATCAACCACGCCGTAGGCCGTTACGACGTTTTTGTTGAAATCAACATCAATGATGGCTGCTTTTAAGTCGATGTCTTCATACTTTATTTCGGCATCACCATACAGATGAACCTGCTTGCTCATGATATCCTGGACAATCGAGTCGGTAGCCGTTCTGTCCACTTTGGCATCAATAGTGGTTAACGGTTTTTTCTTTTTAACCGTATCAACCCTGGCACTATCAACACGTATCGAATCTATTAAAAGGCTGCCGCTAACCGCCAACGAATCACCACCGGAAACAAGTGTGTCGGAAACAGCCTGAGGCCAAACACAAAATGTTTTTGCCGAAACATCGTTTACATACAAGGCTATTAAAAGAAATAACCAAAACCATGTTGATAATTTAAGCAAAGAGGTTTTTTTTGTCAAGGGGTTTGATTTACTTTTGTTTTTGGCAATGGCCTTTATTGTGCAAATATAAATTCTATATTGATACCATTAATTTGAAACGAAAGCATTATATTGTTATTATCCTGATTCTGGCTTTTTCTCACCTTAATTTGTCTGGTCAAACAGCAGGCAACAAGGGAAAAAAGATCAGCACCGTGGTTATCGATGCGGGTCACGGGGGCAAAGACCCCGGTGCCTCGGGCAGCCACTCCCGGGAAAAAGATATTACGTTGGCGGTAGCGCTCAAGGTGGGACGATATATAAAAGCCAATTTGCCCGATGTCAAGGTTATTTACACACGCACGAAAGACAGGTTTGTACCCTTGATTAAGCGCGGTGAAATTGCCAACAAAAACAAAGCGGATTTGTTTATATCCATCCATTGTAATGCCAACAACTCGCACAAACCTTATGGTGCCGAAACCTACGTGCTGGGTAGCGACGACAGCAGAAGCAGCAAGAATATGAAGGTAGCCATGCTCGAAAATGCAGCTATTTTGCTGGAAGAAAATGCCAAAAGCACTTATGACGGGTTCGACCCCAACTCACCAGAATCGTACATCATTTTTTCGCTCAAGCAAAACGATTACAAGCAGGAAGAGAGTCTTGTGCTGGCACAAAAAATTCAAAGCCAGTTTAAAAACCGTGTCGGCAGAAAAGATCGTGGAGTGCACCAGGCAGGATTTCTGGTGCTGGCCGGAACTTATATGCCCTCGGTGTTGGTAGAGCTGGGTTACCTGAGCAACTATACCGAAGAGAAGTACCTGAAGTCAGAAAAGGGACAATCCTATTTGGCATCTGCCATTTATCGTGCCGTGAAATCGTATAAAAAGGATTACGAACTGGAAAACAAAACAGCCGGCAACACCATTTCAAAAACAACAAAACCGGCGAATAAAAAGCCTGCTGAGGAATCTCATCCGGTTTCAACCGGTGTTGAATACCGGGTGCAATTTACCACTTCAACCAAAAAAATTGACGTTACCGACAAACGGTTTCAATCTATTCCGGAAGTGTCGGTTTATTACCATAACGGCCTTTATAAATATACCTCAGGGCATTTTAATACCCTGGATGAAGCGGTAAAACGTCAACATGATTTAAAAAACAAAGGTTACCGGAGTGCCTGGGTTGTGAAAATGAAAGGCAATAAACGATTTACGGGCAGTGTTGGAAAGCCGGCGTCGCCAACAATAAAAAATGAGCCGGCCAAGCTTGAGTACAGGGTTCAGTTTTACACTTCCCCTCAAAAACGAGCGCTGTCCGGTAGTCGGTTCAAGGGTATTAACGATGTTGAAGTCTATTATCAAAATGGCTTGTACAAATACACCGCGGGTCATTTTAGCTCCATGGCAAAGGCAGTGGCCTATCAAAAAGTGCTGAAACAAAAAGGATTTTCCGATGCCTTTGTCATCAAATGGAAAGCGGGTAAGCGGGTGCAGTAAAAATTAAGGATTAATAACGATTTAGTACGAGGCCTCGTGTAACATTTTACTTAATTTTACGTTTTAAAAATAAATTGATACAACGTGAGACGATCGAAACCATTTATCATAGGATTTACTTTTATTTTTGCCATTGTAATTTTTGTGTGGGGGTTTAACTACCTAAAGGGAAGGGATTTGTTTAAAAAACAGGAGTTCCTTTATGCCCGCTATCATACGGTAAACGGATTGGTAGCTGCCAAACCGGTTTATGTAAATGGGTTGCAGGTTGGCCAGGTAAGCCGCCTCTATTTTGCTCCTGATATGTCGGGAGATGTTATGGTAGAGCTGGTGATACAAAGCAAATTTCCTATTCCCAAAAACAGCACGGCTCATATTTTTAGTGCCGATCTCATGGGCTCCAAATCTATTACCCTCGTATTGGGAGACTCTAAAGAGATTGTTTCCAGCGGTGACACGTTGAAAACCAGCGTGGAAGGCTCGTTAATGGAGTCGGTTAACAAGCAGGTAGCGCCGCTAAAAGCCAAAGCTGAGGTGTTAATGGGCTCGGTGGACACGTTAATTGCTGCTTTTAACGCGGTGATGAATGATAATACGGTCCAAAATCTGTCAACGAGCATCGAAGATATTCAAACCACTTTCAAAAGCCTTGCCTCCACCACTTCCAACCTGGATAATTTAGTAAGATCAGAAGGAAACAGATTGCAAAGCATTCTGTCAAATGTTGATTCGCTCTCGTTAACCCTGAGCAATAACCGCGAAGGTTTGAGCAACATCATCAGCAATTTTGAGTCCATCAGCGATTCGCTTTCAAAAGCCAACATTGCGGAGGTAATCCATAAGGCCGACTCTTCCATCAGCAGCCTCAATCAAATATTGGCCAAAATAAACGAGGGACAAGGCACTGCCGGCAAGCTGATGAACAACGATTCGTTATATCGGGAGCTGAATAAATCAGCCGGGGAGTTGAATAAACTCCTAAAAGATGTAAGAGAGAATCCCAAGCGGTATGTTAAATTTTCGCTGTTTTAAAATCGATTCAACCCAACCTAACCTAACAACCCAACCTAACAGGTCTTTATAGCGAGTTTATTAAAGACCTGTTAGGTTGGGCTAAACCGCGACCTGTTAGGTTGGGCTAAAAAAAATATTTTTCATTCGTGTTGGTGATTAAAAAAATTATCTATT
>JANTGU010000024.1 GCA_024762735.1 Bacteroidales bacterium
GGTTAAAAAAATAAATAATAAATCTATGGATTTTGTACACATAAATCGTTAGCTAATATTTCATCCGCAGGGATGTAATAAAGAACAGAGGGGTCGTTCCAGGGAATCACCAGCTCCGAATATCCTGAGGGCGGGTTGTTGGGATCGATATCAGGGCCCTGGAGCCCTTTAATATGATAACCCCAATATTTCCGCACGATGTCGCGATGATTTCTTACCAAATCAAAAATACGGTGCCCTTCAAAAGCGAGTTCTATTCTACGTTCCTCAAGCACCACGTCTAACAACGTTTTGCCAGCGGGTACACTATTGTACAAGGAACCTTCAAGACCCCTGTTTTTTCTAATCTCATTTACATCGGCAAGGGCTTTGGCTTCATCACCCATCTTGGCATAAGCTTCGGCACGGTTTAAGTACATTTCAGAGATTCGGAACATCACCGGCGAGCTTAAGTTAGGATCGCCATCCTGAAAGGAAAACTTGGTGATGTAGAATATTGGAATCCCGTTTTTGGTCATCACGGTGCCATCATCTTTATACAATGTATCAATGTATTTCCATCTAACATCTTCCAAATGAGCGGACATGGCATTACGCAACGATTCGGAGGCAAATTCCTCACCCCAACCGCTGTTGCCATCGCTATAAATCATGGAAGCAATAGAGCCAAATTTTCCGCGATTATCCTGCTGGGTATAGGCAATAAGAAAGATGGTTTCATCGCTGGCTATGGCATTGGGAAAATAGGTTGGAAAAGAGGAAGCAGGTTCGATGGTAAACTTACCCGAGTTAATCACCGAATCGGCATAAGCAATGGTGTTGGCGTTGTCCTCTAAATAGAGATAGACCCGCGACAGCAGCGCCCAGGCAGCTTCTTTGGAGGCAAACTCTTTACCCCTGCTTGCATTCATCAAGGAAGCTGCTTTTTTAGCATCGGCAATAACCTGATTGTAGCTTTCGGTAACAGTGGCCCTGGCTTTTTTAGTGGGTTCATCTGCCGAAGTACGAAGGATGATGCCCGGGTCGCTGTCAGGATTACCGGCGGTAGGCAGGTTGGCATAGAATTTTAAAAGACTGAACTCGGAAAAAGCACGCAAAAAGTAATTTTCACCAAGAATTTGATTCACCTCGGAGGTGCGTTCAATCTCACCACTGTTTTCAACAATATCAATAACTGTGTTCGTACCGTTAATCATTTTATAAGACACGTACCAGAAAAACCTTGAATTAGGCTGGTCGGGTGAATGAGTGTAAGTAAAGCTATAATACAAGGGGTCAGTGGTTACCTGGCCACAAACAATGTCATCGGAAGCAAAATCAGACATCTGAAAATATTGACGCAAAAAGGCGTTGTTATCATCAACAAACCCGCTGAATTCGACCTGATTTTTAAACAGGGCATATACCCCGTTGGTAACATTTATGATACCATCTTTTGTTTTGGCAATAGTACCGGTGGATATTTGATCGCGGGGAGCCACATCCCACTTGGCGCAAGAAGTTATGATTGTCAGTACGACAAACAACACAAACGATTGTAAAATATATTTTGTTTTCATGGTTGACGGTATTAAAAGTTAAAATTAATATTGAAAACATACTGATGGTTGTTCGGGTATTTAAAATCCGAAACACCCGGCATCGACCAGTCACCTTTCGAGAGGGTAACTTCGGGATCCTGTCCCCAATAGTTGGTCCACGTATAAACATTGTCGGCTCTTAACGAAACCACGATGTTTCTCATACCCGCCTTATTGCTCCATTTTGCCGGCAGTGCATAGCTTAACGAAACATTTCTGATTTTAATAAAACTGCCATCCTCCAGGTATCTTGATGAGTTTTCGGTGGACAGCTCGGCATTTTGCATGCTTGGATGAGTGGCATTATCACCCGGACGCTCCCATCGTTTCCAGTCGCTTTTGGGAACAATCGCGTTGATATATGGTTCGTGGCCGTCATTATCCATAAAACGGTTGGTATAGTTGTAGATATCGTTTCCATATTGATAAGCCATGGTGGCCACCAGGGTAAATCCTTTCCATGACAGCGAAGTAGAGGCACCTCCCACAAAATCGGGCAAGGCCTTTCCAACCTCCTGAGGGGTGGCATCTTTATATTTGGAAGTGGGTTCTTTTGAACCGTCGGCATTTACTTTTTCCCATAATGGTGCGCCCGTTTCGGGGTCAACACCCAACCATTTTGGCAGGATGAAGGTATAGATAGAAGCATCGTTACGATATATTTGAGAAACACCATTCACCGTGCTGTAAAACGGGTTTTCGATACCTGACAAAATATTGCTGTTTTTGGCAAAGTTTAAGCCAATATTCCATTCCAGCGATTTAGTTTTAACAGCGATGACATTAAGGTTAAACTCAATACCTTTATTGGTAACTTTTCCTGCGTTTTCCCAACGATGTTCAAACCCCTGTGAAAGCGGCTGAGCCACCAAAACAATCAAATCATTGGTTACGTTGTTATACCAGTCAACCGTCATGCTAACGCGGTTAACGAAGCTCATATCGATACCAAGGTTAAATTCGTTGGTACGCTCCCACGTTAAATTATAGTTAGCCAATTGGTAGGGAATAGCCGCCGGGTTACTGTTGTATTGCGAACTCAGCGAAAACAGTCCCATATAGCGCGAAGCCCCTATATCAGGGTCTCCTGTAACACCATAACTGGCTCTTAGTTTTAACATATCCATAAAACCAACATTATCTTTAAAAAAGTTTTCGTTGCTTGCCATCCACGAGGCGGCTACGCTGGGAAAATAAGCCGTGTTATGATCGGGAGGGAAGTTGGAAGTTTGGTCAGCCCTGAACGAGGCCGTTAAGAAATAGCGTTTATCATAATTATAATTAACTTGTGAAATAAGGGAGTTAAAGTATTCCATGGTAGAAGTACCTCCAATTTTCAGCTCACTTGAAGCCACCGACGGGACATCAAATCCCTCGGGAAGACCCTTGCCTTCAACCCAAAGGTAATCGCTTGAGCCCCCATCCATTTCGACACCTGCAAGGCCGGAAACAGAGTGTTTACCCTTGTCAAAATTAAACTTTAACAGATTGGTGGAAATGCCTCCCCACCAATTGTTTTGCTGCTCATGAATATAACCTTTATCATGGAACGGACCGGCAGCAATCGGTGATACATAGTCGTGTGATTTGTCGGTACTCATGCTTAAACGGTTAGAACTACTAAACGATAGCCAGTCGAAAATTTTAACATTAAACACCAAATCATAATTAAGTCCAAAACCCTTTGAATTGTGTTCGGAGTTTTCGATGGTATGAAACGGGTTTATTTTATCGCGCGACCACCATTTCCCGGGTGTATTGCCATCAATATACTTAATAGTGCCATCCTCGTTGTAAGGGTCATCCCATGGCAAAGCCAGGTAAGTGTAATACATATCCATGTAGTCGTAATAGGATCCCTTGTTAGCGTAAAGATTAATATTGTTTTTCATCGAAACCCGTTTGTTAAAACGGTACTTGGTATTGATTCTGAAATTAATCTTTTCGTAACCGGTATTTCTAAAGGTACCCTTATCGTTAAAGTAGTTGCCACTTACAAAGTAACTTAACTTATCATTTCGGCCGGCAGCCGACAGGTGATACTGCTGGGTGGAAGCTGGTTTAAAGCCATTATTTACCCAATCGTAATTTTGTGATTCCAATTCTCTCGGGTAGTATTTGTAAAATTTAATTTTATCAATTTCATGGGTTTCAGGGTCTCGATACAATTCGCTGCTCCAGTCGTAAAACTGTTGACCGCTCATCATTTTCAGGTTACCCTGATCAGCCGTTTTCATGCCCACGCTGGCTTTGAAGTTAAACTGTGTTTTACCGTTTTTACCTGTTTTTGTTGTCACAATAATAACTCCCTTACTGGCTCGTGCCCCATACATGCCCGTCGCACCGGCATCTTTAAGTACGGTCACCGATTCCACATCGTTGGGATCGAACGAACCACCAATAATACCATCCACCACATACAGCGGTTCCTCGTTGCCGGGTTTGATGGTTGAAATACCACGAATCCTGATTTGTGATCCGCTACCGGGCTGGCCTGATTCGCTCACAACCTGAACCCCTGACACCTTACCCTGTAACATAGAGCCCACATCATCGGTAGTAACATCCAACAGCTTGTCGGAGTTTAAAACCGAGACAGCACTAGCCACTTCGGTTTTGGTTTTGTTTGAGTAACCCATTACCACCACTTCGTCCATGTTCACCACATCGGGTTTAAGATTGATGTTCACCTTTTGGGTAGCAGCATTAACGGTCACCTCCTGACTTTGATAGCCCATATAGGCAAATCTCAGCACGTCACCTTTTTTTGCCTTGATGGAGAAAGTGCCATCAAGTCCGGTTACTACACCGGTAGAAGTACCTTTAATAATAACGTTCACTCCCGGGAGGGTGCTGTTGTTCTCGTCAAACACGGTTCCCGTAACCTGCGAAAACAGCGGCGCTGTTAAAAGGAGAAAACCCATAAAAAATAATATTTTCTTCATAATATCCGGTTTTAATTAACAAGTGATAATTTATGTTCAATTAACTCCTTAACCGCCTTAATGGCAGGTGGAAAGGTTTTTCTTAAATCTATTTCCTCGTTGTTGACAAGTTCGTTTTTTAGCGTTTGTGTAAACATATTTTTAATTTCCGTAGCGATGTTTACCTTACAGATACCCAGTTTTACAGCTTTCCTGATTGATTCATCCGGTACCCCGGAACCCCCATGCAGCACCAGAAAAGCATCGGTAGCATGACGAATGGCTTCCAGTCTGGGAAAATCGAGTTTAGGTTCACTCTTGTAAAACCCATGTGCCGTACCAATGGCAACTGCCAGGGCATCCACTCCGGTAGCCTCAACAAACGCCTTTGCATCCTCAGGAGTAGTAAGCGCCATCTTTTCGGTCGATTGTCCCAGCTTAGCCACATAACCCAACTCAGCTTCAACACAAACACCCCTTAGTCTTGCCATTTCAACTACCTTCTTTGTAAGACTGATGTTTTCATCAAAGGGCAACTCGCTACCGTCAAACATTACCGAGTCGAAGCCTGCTTTCAGGCATTGCTCAACAAGCTCGACGGAGCCGCCGTGATCGAGATGAATCCATCCTTCCACATCAAAATATTTTAACCCTGCCCTGCCCATGGCCACTGCATTTTCCAACCCCATGTAATCAATAGAACTTTTGGTAAGCTGCAGTATCAAAGGTGCATGGCTGCTTTTTGCTGCTTCTAAAACAGCACGCAGTGTTTCGTAATTATAAAAGTTGGTAGCCAACATGGCTTTACCTGCTTTTCTTACTTCAATATATTTTTCCTGTAATTTCATTCTTTTTTATGCGCACTGTTTTACACTCCAAAATGTTTGCGAGCCGTTTTACGAAATGCTTTTAAACTTGTAAACGCTCCTGTACCCCCTGCTGCCGTGGTATTAACTGCTCCGGCAAGGTTTCCATATCTAAGGCACTCTTCCAACGGCTCACCCTCGAGATACCTGGTGATAAACCCAGAATTAAAACTATCACCAGCACCAATAGCATCTATTACTTTATCGTTAAGATAGGGTGGTGCAGTAATATCACGCTCCCTTTCAACACCTCTCGACCCTTTATTGCCCATTTTTATAATCAAACTATTCACGTAAGGTTTAAGCATTGAAATAGCGCTGTCAATATCTTTTTGTGCCGTCAGGGCCAGCAATTCCGCTTCGTTGGGCAGAAAGACATCCACCAGGGGCAGCAGGTTTTTTACGTCAATATCCCATTTTTCTTCGGGATCCCACTGCATATCAAGCGAAGTAGTTAAACCCAGTCCCTTAGCCATGGTAAAAAGGGCTGTCAAATCTTTTTTAATGCCCGGTTGCAGGTAGATGGATGAAACATGCAGGTGCCGTGCCCGAACCAACATGTCTTCGTGGATATCTGCCAGGGTCATGGTTTCCATGGCACCCGGGTGGGTTACCATGGCCCGGTTTTCACCATAATTCAACACGATGGTAGCCCCTGTCTTTTCCTTTTCCGATTTAATAATAAGCCCGGTATTTACCTTTTTGTTTTCCAGACTTTCAATCACCAGCTCACCAAAGCTGTCGTTGCCTATTTTACCAAGAAAAGCAACCTTGTTTCCTAAAACAGAAGCATTGGAAGCAAATATGGCCGAAGAGCTGCCTAGCGTTAAAGTCATTTCATTTGCCAAAATTTCTTTTCCTTCTTCCGGAAGCGAAGGCAATCCATTAAGAATTAAATCAACATTTAGCTCTCCCACTACCAATATTTCAAACCTCTCCATCATAATGCCGCCACCTCCATCTTTTCAACTTTTACCAGGTCCATCAATCTGTCCACATCTTTTTTATAAAACATTCCGATTTCTTCGTGCAGGCAATTAGCCGCACCACAAGCTACTGCCAGCCGTGCTGTAGTAACGTCATCATATCCCCTGATCATTGAAACACAAAGCCCGGCCGTAAGGGCGTCGCCACTACCTACCGCACCGAGTATAGATTCCAGGCTTAGGGTGCTATGCCATAGCTGATGGTCATGCATCATGTAAAGCCCGTTTTTTCCATCGGTCACGGCACTCAGGTTCACCTTTTCGGCCAGTTTGAGGAGCATGCCTCTAATATTTTGTATACCTGTAAATCGAGCCGTCTCCTTTTTATTCAAATGTATGGCTTCAGGTTTCATATCAAAACCCTTTGCAAACTGACCGCCTGCCGAATCCAACACAGCCGGAATATTATGTTGGCTCGCGCGGTTTATTAGCGAAGCATAAGCGTCATCGGGAGCTCCCTGAGGCCACGAACCACTCATTACCACCAGCGACGAACCCTTCAGCAGCTTATCATACTGATGATAAAACTTTTGCAAAGCGTTCGTGTCAATCTCGGGACCCACACCCAACACCTCGGTTTCATTGAAAACGTCTTTTGTTCTATAAGTATAGCAACTTCTTGTCCAACCATCTATTTCAGGTCCGTAACACTCTATGCCTCTTTGCTCCAGTTGCTGCCTAATCCATTTACCAGTAGGGCCAGCCCAAAAACCAAGCAATACCACCTCCTCGTCCAGTTCATTGATACACTTGGCCACGTTGGTACCCTTTCCTCCCGGAAAAAATTTCTCATCCAACGCCCTGTTCACTTCGCCACCTTTAAGCCGGTTGAAGTTAACAACGGTATCAACAGAAGGGTTAGGACAAACAGCTACAATCATTTTAACTAATTATATATTTTAACACCTTGAACCACCCTGTGAATAGCACCACTTTTTGATGGGGCATCAGGGTTTAAACCATATTCAATGGATTTGAAAATACTAAGCAGCTGAACAGGCACCAGGTAAGCCAGCATATAATATGCTTCTTCCAAGTCAGTATCCCTATTGGATATCACCATTACGCCATCGTAATTTTCATCACTATCGCAAGTATCACAAATACCCAAGGTAAAAGCAGGATTTTGCTCCTTATTTATAGAGCGCACCAAATCATCTTCATATCTTCGAACCTGAACCTTGGGTGAATGGAAATAGACCATCAATGTTTTGTCATTAACCACCGCCTTGGGCCCATGCCTAAAACCTAAAAATGAATCGAACTTACATATAAGTTGACCATCCGTCATCTCCTGCACCTTAAGATGAGCTTCATGAGCCAGTCCGTAAAAAGGGCCTGAGCCTAAAAAAACAGCCCTTTCAAAATCTTTCGAAGCAATCTCAGCAAGTTGGTTTCCATATTTTTTCAAAACCTGATCCACCAGCGATGCCAGCACCTCAACCTGTTTTCCCTGACTTTCCAAATTATGTAAGTTAGCTAAAAGCAGCACCACCAACACCATCGAAGTCACACTACTTGTCATGGCCAGTGCTTTGTCGTTGGCCTCATCAGGCAACAAAATCACAAACCTGTTTTCAAGCCTTTCACATTTTGCCAACTCACCCTCCTTATTACAGGTAACAATAAGGTGCGCCATGTCAGGGTTTGTTTCCTGTGCTATTTTTGCTGCCGCCACACTTTCCGGGCTATTTCCCGAACGGGCAAAAGAGACTAACACCGCGGGTTTGTTCTTTGAAATATAATGAGCAGGGTAAGTGACAAGTTCGGTGGTTGATACCGCTTTGGTTGAGTACCCGGTTTTTTCCTGAAAATAACCCGCTACCATCTCTCCCACGAAAAAAGAAGAGCCTGCACCCGTAAACACCACCTCACTATCAGCTTTCAAATGAGCGTCTAAAAAACCTGAAATACGCTCCTTGGCCGCCAACACAACAGCATAAACCTTCATCCACAACCGGGGTTGCTGGGCCACCTCCCTGTAAATATCCAACCTGTCAATTTTCATTTATTGCTAAAATTAGTCCTTTATTTCCTTTCGTTAAATTTTCTGTCGACAAATATAATAAGTATTTGAAAGCATTGCAATAATTATTTGAACTTTTTTTAACTTTTAATTAACATTTTATAAAATAGAGCAACAGATAAGCACCGGGCTTATCATTTTATTAAGCATCATGGTTTCCAATAGCATAACAGAATAATATTCAAAGCGCGCCCTGGCGGGCAGAAATATTTTTCTTTACAAACGCTTTCAATTAAAAGATTTTTGTTTAAATTTGTCTTTCATAACCTTTCGTTTTAAACTTACATCATGCCCATAAAAAATGAAAATGACACTTTAAAGCGCCGCGCCACCATCCTGGATCTGTTGGAAAAACAGGGTGACATCTCGGTGGTTAACCTAAGCAGGATGTTCAACGTTAGTGAAGTAACTATTCGTAACGACCTGGCAAAATTGGAGGATAAGGGCTTGCTTATCAGAACCAGAGGTGGTGCCATCAAAAAGGTGCCCATCACCTACGATTTAAGTTTGAATCAGCGACTAAATAAAAACAAGTCTGAAAAGCAAAAAATTGGCAAGCGTGCGCTTGAATACATTAAAAACGGTGACACCATTGTGATAGACTCAGGTTCCACCACCCTGGAAGTGGCAAAAAACCTGGCATCCTTCAAAGATATCAAGCTTATTACCAACAGCCTCCCCATAGCCGACCTGGCAGCCGATTTTAACGGGGTAGAAGTGATTGTGCCCGGGGGAATCCTGCGCAAAGAGATGCGGTCGCTGGTTGGGCCCATGGCAGAGCGGAGCTTGATGAATTATCACTGTGATATCGCTTTTTTAGCCGTGGATGGCATAGAAGCCAACGACGGCATTTACACACCTGTCATTCACGAAGCCACCCTCTGCCGAATAATGATGCAAGTATCAAAACAGGTGGTGGTGGTTTGCGACTCCTCTAAATTCCTAAGAAAAAGCTTTGTAAAAATAGCCCCCATTACCGATGTTGACATCATCATCACGGATGCCGGCATTCCTGCTGCCGAAAAAGCACGCCTCAAAGAGTCGGAGGTGAAGTTGGTTATCGTGTAAATAATCTTTTTGCCAAGCCTCTTTTTTATCATCATTTTACCGCCTTTTATATTACTTTTGCCCCTTAAGCAAGAAGGAGTAAATTTTTTACAGCATCATGAGAATCAAACCTTTTATTTTATCAGGATTGTTGTTTATTGCCACCATGGCGGTTGCACAAAACAACAGCAAAGCCGCCTATCATCGCATGGAAGGCTCCATCGGAAACGATATCGAGGTAACAGCCAACTTTATCAGGTTGTTTGACAAGGTAGAAGGTAACTATCAGTATAAATTTAAAGAAAATGATGCTACCACCTTTTTTGGAAAGATGTTGGAGGTAGAGGGCAAAGTATTTAAGAACGACAGTCTTTATTTAAAAGAGTATGGCGCTGACGACGCTTCGTTTTTAGGGGTATGGAATGACAAGTCTTACAAAGGACAGTGGAAAGTTCCCGGCGAAGACAATGATTACATGGAGGTACTGCTTAAAGAGTATTATCCGCATGGCAGTTTACCGTTTAAAGTTTATTACCTGAATTCGGAAGAAAAATTAATGGATGGCGTTAATAACTCACCCACGGCTACCCTCGAACTCACTTTTGTTTATCCCAAAGACAATTCGCTGTCCCCCGGCGTTCTCGATTCTGTAAAACAGATTATCAACAAAGGGTTTTTTGGTGATCATTTTAAGCAAAACAGACCTGAGATTATGCTGCAGTCGTATGAAAAGGAGTATTATCAAAATTACAAAAGCACCAATTTAGAGGCCTATAAAGAGATGGGGGGCGCTTCGTTCTCATGGTCGTCGGTCAATGCCATGTCGGTACTTTTTAACTCATCCTACCTGCTTTGTGTGGAGTATCAGCGCTATGCCTTTACGGGAGGCGCCCATGGTATTACCAACAACGCTTATGACATCATCGACTTAAAAAACGGCCGGGTTTTAACTTACAACGACATCTTTATCAAGGGTGCCGACAGTGCCCTTTCGGCTTTGCTTACCCATAAAATGCTCAAAAAATACAAAACAAAAGACGAAGCCGACCTGAAAACACTGGGCTTCTTTGTCAACAAGATCTCGCCCAATCAAAATGTTTACGTAACAGGCAACGGCATAGGTTTTAAATATGCCAGTTACGAGATAGCTCCCTATTCGTATGGAATGCCCGAAGTTTTTCTACCCTTTAACGAGTGTAAAGATTTGATTCAGCCCGGCACCCCTGTTTACCAGCTAAGCCGCCAAAAGCAGCAATAGTATTCTTTTATGGACAAAACAACGCAAATAATACAGCAAAAAGCCAGGGCGCTCAATGTTTGCGTGGTTATGCCCACCTACAATAATGCCGCCACCCTTCCCGGAGTTATTCACGAGGTTTTGCGATATTGCCCAGACATCATAGTGGTAAACGATGGCTCTACCGATGAAACGGGTTACTACTTGTCAAAAATCGAACACATTGATGTCATTACTTTTGACCACAACAAGGGTAAAGGTTTTGCCCTGCGGGAGGGACTTCGAAAGGCAGCCTTGAAGGGCTTTCGCTACGCCATCACCATCGACTCAGACGGTCAGCATTTTGCCAATGACCTTCCTAAATTTCTGGAAGCTGTAGAAAAAACCCCGGGGTCGGTTATCGTGGGTGCCCGAAACATTCAGGCTGACGGCATGCCCTCGAAAAACACTTTTGCCAACAAATTCTCGAACTTTTGGTTTAAGCTCGAAACAGGCATCTCGCTACCCGATACTCAATCGGGTTATCGGCTGTATCCTTTAGAGAGCATTAACGCTATGAAATTCTTTTCTACCCGATACGAGTTTGAGGTAGAGATACTGGTACGTCTTGCGTGGAAAGATATTCCTGTATTGTCAGTCCCCGTTAAAGTTTACTACCCTCCGGAAGAGGAGCGGGTTTCCCATTTCAGGCCGTTTCAGGATTTTACCAGAATCAGTATTCTGAATACTTTTTTGGTTTTGATAACCTTGCTATGGATTTGGCCCCGTGATTTGGTGAAATATTTCATGGCACATAAACTATCCGGCATTGTCAAAGAACAACTTGCCCATCACAACGAAAGCCCGCAAAAAGTTGCCTCGGCAGTGGGCTTCGGTTTATTCATGGGCATCCTTCCGGTATGGGGTTTTCAAATGTTGCTGGCTGCCTTTTTTGCGCACCTGTTAAAAATTAATAAGGTCATTGTATTGTTGGCGTCCAACATCAGCCTTCCACCCATGATTCCGTTTATCATCTATTTTAGCTACCGCAGTGGTGGTTTGCTGATAAAGGGCGACACCAACCTGCTATCGAAAGAATCCATTGACATTCTCCATCAACATGTTGTTTCGGGCGACTTTTACTCCGCGCTGGAGCAACTGGGACTTGGGTTTTGGCAATATGTAGTGGGAAGCCTCGTGCTTGGGATAGCAGCGGCAGCGATAGGATGGATAGTGACGTGGTTGCTTTCCAGGATTTATGTTTTAAAAATAAAGCCAGAGAATTAGATCCTGCCTTTTTTTATACCAAAAACAAAATGGAAAAACAAGTTTTAACATTGCCTGATGGCACAACAATAAAGGAGTTTACGCTTCAAAACAACCGTGGCGTTGTAATTAAGATTTTAAATCTTGGAGGCATCATCACCTCTATAGTCACGCCCGACAAAGAGGGAATCCCGGGGGATATCGTGTTAGGTTACGACACGACAGAACCCTACCTGGAAAACCCGGCTTATTTTGGGGCTGTCATCGGCAGAGTTACCAACCGCCTCAGCAAGGCAGGTTTTATAATTGACAACAAGAAATATAAAATCTCCTCCAAGTTTAAGAACTATGCCCTGCATGGCGGCATCAACGGTTTCGACAAAAAGGTATGGGATGCCAGTCCTTATAAAACTACCGATGAACAAGGTGTTGAACTAACCTGCGTTAGCGTGGATGGCGAGGAGGGTTTCCCGGGGAATTTGAAAGTCCGCGTTATTTACCGGCTGACGGATGAAAACGAATTAATTACCGAATATTTTGCTACCACCGACAAACCAACACACGTCAACCTTACCAACCATGCTTATTTTAACCTGTCGGGAAAAGCACAGGTTTTAGATCAAAGGGTGCTGATTTTGTCGGATAAGATTTTAGCCACCGACCAAAATATTTTACCTGACGGTGAATATCTTCCTGTTGCCAACACTGCTTTTGACTTTAGAAAAATGCATGCTATTGGTGACAGAATTAACGAAACCGAGGTAGGCTACGACCATTGTTACGTTTTTGACAAACCGGCCAACGAAATGGCACCGGTAGCAAAAGCCTATGACCCCAACAGTGGCAGGGTGATGGAAATTTACACCACCTACCCCACCCTTCAGTTTTACACGGGCAATTATTTGGACGGCATTACCGGAAAAAATCAGCAGGCTTATCGGAATCACGGAGCATTTTGCATGGAGACCCAGCTATTTCCCGATGCTGCCAACAGACCTGAATTTCCGACAACCCTTTTGCTTCCGGGTGATTTTTATTCACATGTGACAGTCATCCGATTCGGGGTTGCAGAATAAGCGTTGACCGCAATAAAATGCCTTTTATAACGCTTTAATATTCAGATATGGTATTTCATTCCAGGGTGTCGCAAAATAAATTAACCCTAATTCAACTAGGGTCTGCTGATTTTCGAAAAAACGCCCCGTAATTAACAGAAAATCAACACGAATGCTGATAACTATCAGGTTAAAATCTCTATTAAACTGCAAAGTTTTTGTATTTTTTTAGTACAAAAGTTTGCAGTTACAATAAACTAAACATCACAAAACAAGGTTAAGTTAGAACTGTTCGAGCATCCTTTTGAAACGGAATTGGACAAAGAAAGAGCCGGATCAACCCAATAAGCCAAAGCATCGCGGAACATTAAAAGTAGATGCCACGGTAGCTGACCAGGAAATTAAATATCCCAATGATGTTGGGCTATTAAACGAGAGTCGTCAGCAATTAGAGCGAATGATTAACGAGCTTTATGATCCATCCGTTGATGGTTCCCGTCCCCGCCTTTACCCTCGAAAAGCCAGAAAGGAATACCTAATTTTTTCAAAGAAGCGAAAAAAAACCCGTAAAGAAATTCGTCAAGAAGTCAAGAGACAATTACAATATCTCAGGCGGGATATATTTAAACAGGGAAAACAGAAAATATTTGAAAGAAAAAGGAATCATGATAACAGGCAAACCGCTTGGCCCGCCACCAAAAAAACAGGAACAAACACCATCGGAGCGTTATCGTAAAAAGAAGAAAGCGGCAGAGCGAAATCATGTTGAAGGAAAATTCGGGCAGGGCAAAAGAGGGTGCGGGTTAAACAACATTAAAGCCCGTTTACCTGAAACGTCAGAATCGTGGATAAATGCTATCTTCTTGGTAATGAACCTTACAAAGCTACTTGTGGTTGCAGAGAAATATGGTAATATTTTTGTTTCTTTTTTCAAACGTCAAAAATTTACCATTAAAAGCATCAAAAATTCATCTCGCCATCTTTCCATCTTATCATACACGGAAAATTTTATGGCTTTGGCAGGCTGAGTAAATCAGCAGACCCTACCTGTCTAAAGATTAAACTTATACGACAACTTGGAGTTGGTTAGCACGAACGAACTGTAAAACTGCGAAATGTTGTCAATCACCGAAAGTTTGTCCGTGAGAAAGTCGTGATATGCCTCCATGTCCTTGCAGTAAACCTTCAGTAAAAAA
>JANTGU010000025.1 GCA_024762735.1 Bacteroidales bacterium
TTGGCAATCCCGGCGATGGCTCGGTATACTATTATGACGATATAAAACTAACACCAGCATCCATACCCACCACTTCGATGATTCAGGATTTTGAAGGAACACCCCCTGCTTTTACCGCTTTTGGTAACATTGCTGATATTGAAGTGCTCGCCAACCCTGATCCTGCAGGTGCTAACACAACAGCCACGGTAGCCAAGCTTACCAAAACGGCAGGGGCCGAAATATGGGCCGGATGCTTTTTTGAAACGGATACCCCTCTTGATTTTGAAAACTACAGCAAGATTAATGTAAAAGTGTGGTCGCCCAAAAGTGGCATCGTGGTAAAACTCAAACTTGAAAATCAGGATGCCAGCATTACCCACGAGGTGGATGTAACCAACACCACCGCCAACGAATGGGAGAACCTGCTTTACGACTTCAGCGATGCTCCGGCAGCTGATTATGTAAGAGTAGTTATTTTCTTCGACTTTGGTAATAACGGCGACGACACGGAATACTATTTCGATGAAATTGAGTTAACTAATTAGCACATTTTAACCTTTTAAAGTAATAAAATGAAAAGAATAAATATCATAATAATATTAGCCTCTTTCCTGACAGCTTCTTTTTTAATTAGCGGTTGTCAGAAAGACAGCCACGACCTGGGCAACTTAACCGCTCCTTCTAACCTCCAGGTTAATTATATCCTGGCAGGAGCCGACGATGAACACCCCAATGGCGATGGCAGCGGCATGGTAACCTTTACCGTTTCAGCCGACAACGCCCTGAGTTACACTTTCGACTTCGGCGATGGCAAAGACAAGGTAATTGCCCCGGGGGGTGAAGTAACGCATCAGTTTTCGACCAATGGCCTTGTTAAGTACAATGTATTGGTAGTAGCCATCGGTACCGGTGGCATTACCACTACCAAACCGGTTCCGGTTGAAGTATTCAGTAGTTTCTCCGATGAAGAAGCCAAACAATTCCTCACGGGAGGAGACTCCAAATCGTGGTATTGGGCTGCCGACCAGCAGGGGCACCTCGGACTAGGTCCTAACGACCAACAATACGAAAACAACGACCATACCTGGCCCGCCTGGTATCAGGCACAGCCCTGGGAAAAATCAGGCACCTCCTTGTACGAATGTGAACTGAAGTTTACCCTTAATGATGACGGAAGCATGTCGTTCGAGCAAATCAACCCAACGGGTGAAGCTTTTATCCAGGGACTCTATGCTCAGGAACTTGGTTTGGGCGACGAAGGCAGTTATCCTTTCGATATTGAAGGGGTAAAATCAGCTACCTTTAGCCCCTCCAACTCCATCGCCACGGTGGACGGCGGCTATCGCGGTACTACCATCAACCTGTCAGATGGCGGTTTTATGGGATTTTATGCCGGATCAAGCGAGTACGAAATTATTGAAATCACCGAAAGCTTGTTGAAAGTACGGATGGTGCAAACCAACAATCCGCTTTTTGCCTGGTATCACATTTTTACCAATGTAAAACCTGTGCAACCGGCTAAATAGCCCCAACCTTTTCAAATAGAAACTTTATAATAAATTGCAGATGAAAAACATCCATCACAAAAACCTCAACAAAACAGTGGGATCCATACTTATTTTATGGATAGCACTACTCTTTATGTCGGCATCGGGATGCACCAAAAATAACGGGCAGGCCGATTTTAACGCTGACTTTACCGTAACCACGATTGATGATAATCATCTGCAATTTACCAATGCCTCTTCAGGAGAATACTATTCGCTCGTTTGGGATTTTGGCAACGGACAGGCTGATACCACTACCGACAAAAAGAAAACGTACACCATTTATTACCCGGTAGCCGGCACCTATGATGTAACGTTAACAGCCAATAACTATACCGGCGAAAGTAAATCGATTTCAAAGCCGGTAACCATTAACAATACCGATTTGCATGTTTCATTTTCGGTGGAATCTGATCCTGAAAACACCAACACGTACCTGCTAAAAAACACCAGCACGGGGAGCTACGACTCGTTTAAATGGCTCTATCGTGATAAGGTGATCAACGACCAAAATGAAGCGAGTGCCTATTTTCCCTACGCAGGAACCTACGATGTCGTGCTGGAAGTCAGCAAAAACAACGAGGTACATTCGGCCACCCAGCAGATTTTGGTGGCCAACGATGACCCCGACTATTTTAACCACATGGTACTCACCTGGTCCGATGAATTTAACGGCACTTCGGTGGATGGCAACACATGGACTTTTGATACCGGTGCTTCCGGTTGGGGCAACAACGAGCTTCAAAACTACACCAACGGCAGCAACGTTTCGTTTGAAGAGGGAGCGTTGGTGATTACGGCAGAAAAAGTGAATGAAAACCAACAAGTCGGTTCGTACACCTCCGCACGTTTAAAAACGCAAGGCAAGCGCGAGTTTAAATATGGCAGGCTTGAAATCAGAGCACAACTCCCCTCGGGAAGAGGTATTTGGCCGGCGATTTGGATGTTGGGAAGCAACTTCGGCAGTGCCGGGTGGCCTGCCTGCGGCGAAATGGACATCATGGAGTACGTGGGTTATCAGCCCAACACGGTCTTTTCAACAGTACACAACAACGCAACCGCCGGAACAAGTGGTGATGGCAGCAACATGAATGTTCCAACCTGCGAAGAGGCTTTTCATGTTTATGGTCTTTTCTGGACAGAAAAAAAACTGGTCTTTTATGTTGATTCGATAAGCAACGTGGTACACACTTACAACCCACCCGTTAAAACTGCCGACAACTGGCCTTTTGATCAACCGGCTTTCTTTATTTTAAATGTGGCCGTGGGCGGAACCTGGGGCGGAGCACAAGGCATCGACAACAGTATTTTTCCCCAGTCTATGAAAATCGATTATGTAAGAGTGTATCAGGAATCCAATTAATACATCAAAAAAAATGAAACAAAAAAACGGTTACATAGTCCTGATAAGTTTAATTGTTGCCCTTGGTGGGTTTTTAATGGGTTTTGACGCCTCGGTAATTTCGGGTGTTGTGAAGTTTATCGAACCTGAGTTTGCCCTTTCGAAACTGGAGTTGGGATGGGCAGTAAGTTCGTTAACCCTCACCGCCACGTTGGCCATGTTGGTAGCCGGCCCCATCAGCGACCGGTATGGACGAAAAAGCACCTTGTCGGTGGCAGCCATACTCTATGCTATTTCGGCCATCAGCTCGGCGTTGGCACCCTCTTTTATTTTTCTGGTCATAGCTCGTATGATTGGCGGCTTTGGCGTGGGAGCATCCCTCATTATTGCGCCCATGTATATTGCCGAAATAGCCCCTGCCAAGCTGCGGGGACGTATGGTGAGCTTTAACCAGCTCAACATCGTGTTGGGTATTTCGGTGGCTTTTTTTACCAACTACCTCATTTTACGATTGGGTGAATCGGATGCTGCCTGGGCAAAATCGCTTATGTTTAACGAATACAACTGGCGATGGATGTTAGGGCTCGAAACCCTGCCTGCCGTGCTCTATTTCTTTGCCCTCTTTTTAGTGCCTCGCAGTCCGCGCTGGCTGGCCATGGCCGGAAAACATAACGAAGCCCTGAATACGCTGAAAAAAGCTGTAGGCGACCATGCCGAAGAAGATCTGCAAGCCATCGAAGAGAGTATCAAGGCGGACAAAAACAAAGAGAAAGCCAAACTAAAAGATATTTTTCAACCCGCTTTAAAAATGGCCCTCACCATTGGGTTAGTGCTGGCCGTGCTGCAACAAATTACCGGTATCAACTCAGTATTTTTTTACGCACCCATGATTTTTGAACAATCGGGAATAGGAACCGATGCCTCCTTTACACAAGCCATCTACGTAGGTTTAACCAATCTTATATTTACCGTTGTTGCCATCGGTCTCATCGATAAAATTGGCCGTAAAGCCTTGCTGCTAATTGGGGTAACGGGCATTGCCCTCTCCATGTTTGTGCTGGCATACGGGTTTCATTCAGCTACCTACACCCTCACGCCAGCAGCCATCCAGGAACTCCCTGCTCCAATTAACAAAGAGGCCTTGTCCACTGTTTCCGGGGTAACATTTAACAATGATGTAGCCTTTAAAAAAGCCCTGAGTCAATCGTTAGGAAACTTAGAGTCTAAAAAGTACGAAGCCGAAATAATTACAGCTGCCACCACGTTAAATGCCAGGCTGATTCTTTTTGGCATACTGGCTTTTGTAGCCTCCTTTGCCGTTTCCATAGGGCCGGTCATGTGGGTACTCTTTTCCGAACTCTTTCCCAATAAATTACGAGCCATTGCCATCTCGTTTGTGGGTACAATAAATTCCGTGGTCAGCTTTTTGGTACAGCTTGTTTTTCCTTGGGAATTGCATAGCCTCGGCGCCACCTCCACTTTTTTTATTTATGGCGTTTTTGCTGCCGCAGGATTGATATTTATTTTGATGAAGGTGCCTGAAACCAAGGGTAAATCGTTGGAACAGCTTGAAAAGATTTTGATAAAACAAAAGTAGATATGACAAGATTTAGGATAAGAAAAAGGGTAAGTCTGTCAAGAGGATGGATGAATGCAATTTTGCTGCTGGCAGCCACTATGTTCCTCTCATGCCAGAGTTCCATTCACCACGACGAGAACAACCACAATGCTGCCACAAGTCGCAATGCATATAGTACCACCGTTGAAGCAGAGAACTATATTGCTTCGCAGCCCGAGGGAAAAACATTGACCATGGAAGATGGCGGAAGCTATACCATATTTGATACGGCCGGTTGGGAGTCGTTGGATGTTTCCATTCCTGTTGCCGGACGATACCTCGTTGAACTATTGGCTTCCAATTCCGCTGACAAACCCGTCGTTTGCTGGGTAGAAGATCATATCGACAACAAAGACAATCGTACCTACAACATTACCGGCAACATGGAAATCCCTGCCTCCACCTCGACTTTTAACTGGTACCGTATAGATGGCAGCCCCATGAACAAGGGACTCCACAGAATCAGGGTTCATTTCAACAACCCTGTAAAAATTGACAAACTGCGATTTACGCTGCTCCGTGAGCATAAAAAAACACCACAATTGTTCACCCAACAAACCAAGGGGAAAAAGTGGAAAGTCGTTTGGTCTGATGAATTTGACGGCACCCATATTGACACCACCAAATGGTCATTTGATGTAGGAAACTGGGGATGGGGCAACAACGAACTGCAGTATTACACTAACAACAAAAAGGAAAACGCCAGGGTGGAAGATGGCCACCTGATTATTGAAGCTCATAAAAACAAAACAGGTAAGGGATGGACTTCGGCTAGGCTAACCACCAGAGGCAAAGAGAGTTTTTTATACGGACGAATTGAATTTAAAGCCATGGTGCCCTCCAACCGTGGAAACTGGTCGGCAGGATGGATTCTTGGCGACAGTTACGTGGACGAACTATCGTGGCCCTATTGTGGTGAGGTTGATATTTTAGAGAGCGTGGGCTACGAAATGGACGATAGCACCGGCAATGGCATTGCCCACGCCTCGGTACATTGCGGAGCTTACTATTTCAAACTCGGTAATCAGCCTACCTCTACGCTGAAAGTAAAAAATATGAACCGTCAATTCCATACGTATGCCATGGAGTGGACACCCGAAAATATCAAAGGTTTTGTGGATGACAAACAGTATTTTACATACGAAGACACCTCCACCAAGCTTTCGTGGCCTTTTAACAAGCCACAGAACATAATTTTAAATCTCGCCATGGGTGGCGGTTGGGGCGGCCTTCAGGGAATTGATCCCGACATCACCGCTCAAAAAATGATTGTTGATTACGTAAAGGTTTATGAATTGGAATAACCCCATATCACGTATGTTGATAGTTGCCCTGGTGCTGGTTTTGCAGCTTCCGGTATGGGCTGCAACACCGGTCTCTTCAAGTGACACTACTATTGAAGTGAAAGTGGAGCAGTTGTTGGCACGAATGACCCTTGAAGAGAAAGTGGGTCAAATGACCAACATCGGACTGACAGCCATCTGCAAAGGGCCTTTTTGGAATGATGCCGATTCGTTGGAAATCGACACTGCCAAACTCCGCTACATGTTACAAACCTGGCATATCGGTTCCATCCAGGGAAAAGGAAAATATCCGCCAGACAGACAGGAGTGGCATCATCTTATCAAACAAATTCAAGATTATGCCCTCACCGAAACACGATTGGGAATTCCGGTTTTGTATGGTATCGATGGTGTTCACGGAGCGGGATACAGCGCCGGCTCCACCCTCTTCCCACAGGAAATCGCTTGTGCTGCCACCTGGGATCCGGCGTTTGCCTACAAAACCGGCGAAATCACATCCTACGAACTGAAAGCTTCCTCTACCCCATGGAACTACGCACCGGTGCTGGATGTTTCGTGCCAGCCTTTATGGGGCCGCATTTTTGAGACCTATGGAGAAGACACCTACCTGACCACTCAAATGGGAGCAGCTTACGTGGAAGGAGCACAGCAAAACGACCTTTCAGGAAAGGATGCCACGGCCGTTTGCCTGAAGCATTTTATTGGTTACGGAAATCCATACAACGGTAAAGACCGCTCCACGGCCATCATCCCCGACAACGAGCTAAGGCAGTATTATCTGCCCCCGTTTCAGGAAGCCATCAAAAAAGGAGCGCTCACGGTGATGCTGAACTCGGGTTCTGTCAACGGCATCCCGGGTCATGTAAACAGCCGGTGGATTAACGGAGTATTAAAAGGGGAGCTGGGGTTTGAAGGGTTTGTTATTTCCGACTGGGATGATATTTCCAAACTGGTTGACGTTTATCAGGTTGCTGCCAACGTGAAAGAAGCCACCAAACTCGCCGTGATGGCCGGCATGGATATGTGCATGGTGCCTTACGACGAGAGTTTTGCAAAAAACCTTACCGAGCTGGTGAATGAGGGACAAGTGCCCATGGCTCGCATTGATGACGCGGTAAGACGAATTTTGAGCGTGAAGTACCAATTAGGATTATTCGAAAAACCCTATACAAACCCTGCTGATTACCCGCTTTTTGGATCCGAACAATTTGCAATGGAGAGCTACCTAGCAGCATCGGAATCCATCACGCTTTTAAAAAACAACCATGGCATCCTGCCTTTACAAAAAGGAACCAAAATCATGGTTACAGGGCCTGTGGCTGCATCATTAAATTACCTCAATGGGGCATGGTCGCGCAGCTGGAGTGGTCTCGAAGAGCAATACAATGATACCGGCAAATTATCAGTACTGGAAGCGCTGGTTCAAAAAGCGGGAACTAAAAACGTGCGGTATGCCGCCGGCACCAGCATCGACACGATGATTGATTTAAAAGATGCGATAAAGCAGGCTAAAAAAAGTGATGTCATTATTGCCTGCCTTGGCGAAGCCCCTGCCACCGAGAAACCTTCGGATATCAACGATTTGGACTTGCCACCGGCACAAATAGAGCTGGTAAAGCAACTGTCGAAAACAGGAAAACCCATCATCATTGTGCTGCTTGAAGGGCGGCCACGCGTTTTTCGGGAAGCTGAAAAATTATCGGAAGCCGTGGTCATGGCCTATCTTCCCGGTCAGGAAGGGGGCACTGCCATTGCCGATGTGTTGTTTGGCGACGTAAACCCTTCAGGCCACCTACCCTATACCTATCCCCGGTATTCGGGTGCCATCTGGAAATACAACCACAAGGCCAGCGATGCCATGGACAGAAATTTTTCGCTGAACGGTTTTAACCCTCAATATCAGTTTGGTGAAGGCATGAGTTACACCACTTTTCAGGTTTCCAACCCGGAAATAAATACCGACACCCTGTCAACCGATGACACCTTACAAGTTACGGTAAACGTGAAAAACAGCGGCAACAGATCCGGGAAAACGGTCATCCAACTATACCTTAAAGATGAAGTAGCTTCCCTTTCACCCGACGTGATGCGGTTGGCCGGTTTTTCCAAAATAGCCCTTGAACCCGGGGAATCCAAAACAGTTTCGTTTACCGTTGACAACCACGCGCTGGCATTTGTCGACAGACAAAACAAATGGGTTGTTGAAACAGGCACTTTTCAGGTGCTTGTGGGTGACTCGCCCAAGAGATTACAAAGCAAAAAATTTTATTACCAAAACAGCAAGTAGCATAAGATGACAGAGAAAGAAATATTCATGGGCAAAACACCGTTAATCGATAACACGGCACCGGTAAAAGGCGACTTTGTGGAGATTGATAAGGAATCGTTTTATCGTATCTCCAACTACCATCACATGCCCGATTTTTTCTTAAACATCGTGAGCAATGCCGATCACTGGATGTTTCTCTCGTCCAACGGCTCACTTACAGCCGGCAGGGTTGATCGCGACAATGCCCTGTTTCCGTATTACACGGTGGATAAAATTCACGATTACAAAGGTCTTACCGGCAGCGCTTCCTGCTTTTTGGTGGAGATTGAAAATAAAACCTCCGTTTGGGAACCCTTCACCGACACTTCTGCAGCACTTTATCACATCACGCGTAGTCTGTACAAAAGCATCTATAGCAACAAAATAATCTTTGAAGAGGAAAACCACGACCTTGGACTAACGTTCCGATACGGTTGGTATAACAGCAACCTGTATGGTTTTGTTAAGATTGCCTCCCTGCACAATCAATCAAACCAAAAGGTATCGGTTGAGCTGCTTGATGGCATTAAAAACATACTCCCTCCCGGCATTGACTACGCGTTTCAAAACGAGTACAGCAACCTGGCGGATGCGTACAAGAAAAATGAATTGGTTGAAAACAGCTCCATCGGTTTGTTTACCCTTAGCTCCATTCCTGTTGACAGGGCCGAACCCAGTGAGTCGTTAAAAACAACCACAGTATGGTCGGCAGGGCTTCCGAAATCGTGCCAGTATTTGTTATCCGACACGCAGGTTGACCGTTTTAAAAAGGGACATCCTGTTCAAACCGAAACCGATATCAAAGCCACAAGAGGTGCCTATTTGGTGGTTTCACGACTGAATTTAAATCAGGATGAAACCACTGAATGGTTGATGGCAGCGGATGTAAACAAAGAAGCTACCGACGTTGTATCACTGCTTGATTTTTTAAACGACACGAAAAACGTGGTGAAAGCAGTGCGCGAAGACATCAACAGCGGCACGCGGGAACTGGTATCCATGGTAGCAGCTTCCGACGGCCTGCAGCTGACCAACACCCCGGTCTGTACGGCCAGGCATTACGCCAACACCCTCTACAACATCATGCGGGGAGGTTTGTTCATCAATGGATATCAAATAGAAAGGGATGATCTTGCGAATTACATCCAAAAAGTAAACAAAAACGTGTTCGCCACCATGCAATCCTGGCTGCAAGGGTTATCCCCTGCCATCAATCACAAGGAGTTGATGAAGGAGGTTGAAAAAACCGATAACCGGGCATTGTACAGAATTGTTTCCGAATATCTACCACTTAGCTTTAGCCGTCGGCATGGCGACCCCAGCCGCCCATGGAACCTGTTTCATGTCAACAACAGGGATGACAAAGGAAATCCTCTTTTCGACTACGAGGGTAACTGGCGCGATATTTTTCAAAATTGGGAAGCTCTTGGCTACGCCTATCCCCAATTTATCGAAGGCTTTATCAGTAAGTTTTTAAATGCTTCCACCCTGGATGGATACAACCCCTACCGGATTACGAAAGAGAGCTTCGATTATGAAGTTCCCGAACCCAATAACCCGTGGGCTTACATTGGTTACTGGGGCGATCATCAGGTAATTTACCTGCTTAAGCTATTGGAGCTCTCGGCTAACTTCCATCCCGGTAAACTGGATGAATGGCTGACGAAAGAACAGTTTGTGTATGCCCATGTGCCGTACAGGATTAAGCCTTATGCCGAGATTTTACAAAACCCTAACGACACCATCACATTCGATTATCAACTAAACAAACAAATAAATACCGAAGTAGAAAAAGTGGGTGCCGATGCCCGATTATTGAGGTGTGCCGGTGAAGACGACCCTTACACTGTTAATTTAACGGAAAAAATGTTGGTGGTGCTGTTGTCGAAGCTGAGCAACTTTATTCCCGAAGCCGGCATCTGGCTCAATACGCAGCGCCCCGAGTGGAACGATGCCAACAACGCGCTGGTTGGAGGGGGAGCTTCCATGGTTACCCTTTACTACTTGCGGCGGTTTGTTGCTTTTTGGCTCGAACTGCTAAATCAAACCTCTGTATCGGAGGCTCCCGTATCAGAAGAGGTGGCTGATCTGTTTAAAACAGTGCATCTCTTCCTGGAAGAAAATCAATCACTCATCGGACAGGGTTTTAGCAATGAAGCGCGTAAAATGTTTGCCGATGCACTTGGATCGGCTCACTCCGGGTATAGAGCACAAATTTATCACCACTCGTTTTCGGGTAAAAAAACAGCAGTTACCACGAGCGACATCCGCGCCTTTTTATCAATAGTTAATGATTACATCAACCAATCTATTGCTGCCAACAAGCGTTCTGACGGATTGTATCACTCCTACAACCTGGTATCCTTTAGCGAAAATGCTATTGCCATCCGGCGACTTTACGAAATGCTTGAAGGACAGGTGGCAGTGCTTAGCTCCGGCTTTTTAAGTCCCCGCCAAAGCCTTGACGTGCTGCACGCGCTCAGGAACAGTGCACTGTTCAGAACCGATCAATACAGCTATCTGCTCTATCCTGACAGGGTGCTGCCGCGATTTCTGGAAAAAAACAACATTCCGGAAGCAATGGTTGCTCAGTCCAAACTATTGTCACGGCTGGTAAAGGTAGGCGATACTTCCATCGTGGTAAGAGACCGGCGGGGGGGCTTCCATTTTAATGCCGCGTTTAGAAATGCAAACATGCTAAAAGCAGCCTTGCAAGGCATGACGAATGGTGCATTCGGCTCGCTGGTAAAAAAAGAAATGAATACCGTGTTAGATATCTATGAAGCAGTATTCGATCATCAGTCGTTTACAGGCCGCTCGGGCACCTTTTTTGCTTACGAAGGACTTGGTTCTATTTACTGGCACATGGTTTCAAAATTGCTGCTGGCTGTGGCCGAAAACTATCACCACGCCATGGCGGACAATGCCTCCGAAGAGGTTAGGGGTAAGTTAAAAGAGCACTATTACGAAATCAAGGCCGGCATTGGCCTTTATAAATCTCCGGAAGTTTACGGTGCTTTTCCCATGGATGCCTATTCGCACACGCCCTCGGGTGCCGGCGCCAAACAACCGGGCTTGACAGGGCAGGTTAAAGAAGATATTATCTCCAGGCTTTTGGAGCTTGGCGTAGTGATAGCCCACGGACAAATTTCGTTTAACCCGGAGTTGTTTAACCCGGAGGAGATGTTGCAGGCAGGAAAGGTTTTCAGCTATTACACGCTGGAGGGTGGTAAGGGCGAATTAACGCTCAAACCCGGCGAGTTTGCTTTTACCTTCTGTCAGGTTCCCATCGTGGTTGCCCCGGGAAACAAAAGTTGGATTGAGGTATATTACACCAACGGGGCGCGTACCACCACGGAAGGGTGTTCTCTCGAAAAATCCATTAGCGAGAGCCTCTATAAACGGGAAGGCCGGATTAGCAGAATCAATGTTTTTAGCGCTGTTATGAAAAAGTTAAAAAAAGAAATACAAATAGAAAACCGTTAAAATTAACCTAATTATTCATTAAAATTTTATTATTATGAAAAGTGTTTATGCTTTATTTACCGTTTTGATGCTTGCATTCACAGCCAATGCACAGTACATCTATAACGATTTTGACGCCAACCAAAACAACGAGTTTACAGGCTGGCCCAATGTACCCCTGGTGGTTGACAATCCCGATGCTTCGGGTATCAACACCAGCGCTCATGCTGCCGAGTGGGAGCGTTCTACCGAGCAGTACGCCCACGTTTACACCCTGCTTGACGGGAAAATTGACTTTACCACTGGAAATGTTTTCCATGTAAAAGTTTATTCTCCTATCGCCTGTCAGGTTTTGTTTAAGATTGAAGATCAAAACAACTCCTCAAACTCCATGGAAGTTTCCGGAAACGTGACCACTCCTAACCAGTGGGAACAACTCGATTTCGATTTCTCCGGTGGTACTTCCGGTATGTATGACAAGATTGTTATCTTTTTCGATTTTGCAAGCTTTGACAACAACACCTTCTATTTCGACGATGTTGAAGGCCCCGGTTATAGTGGCGGCGCTTCGGGCGACCCGGTAACCTTACCTGTTACCTTTGACGACCCCAATGTTGAATATGGTCTGACTGACTTTGGTGGCAATGTTTCCGCCATCGTTGCCGATCCCACTGACTCGACCAACAACGTGGCTCAAACCACCAAAACCGAAGCCGCCGAAAGCTGGGCCGGAACAACCGTGGGAGGTACCACTGGTTTCCCCGAGCCCATTCCTTTTACCGAAGATAATACCACCATGAGTGTGGCTGTTTGGTCACCTGCTGCAGGCATCCCTATTCGCCTAAAAGTGGAAGACTCCAACGATCCTACCATCAGCGTGGAAACAGAAGACACTACTACCATGGCCAACACCTGGGATACTTTGTATTTTGACTTCAGCAACGAAGCACCGGGAACAGCACCGCTTAACCTGGCCAACTCTTATAACAAAGCTTCTATCTTTTTTAACTTTGGAACAACAGGAGCACAAGCCGGTGAGCAAACCTATTACTGGGATCAAATGGATTTCGTGGGTGGCGGCTCAGGCCCCAAACCCCTGCTGGCACTCGACGTACAAGATAATTTTGAAAACGACGGATGGGGAACCATTGACAACTGGAAATTCCAGGATCCTGGTTTGGTTGACCTGACTGTGGGTGAAGACCCGGTTGACCCTACCAACCATGTAGCCGATTACAACCGTTCAGGAAGTTTTGAGTGGACCAATGCTCAGTTTATCCTGAACCACAGAATGGACCTGACGGAAAGAAACAAATTTGACCTGGATGTTTACTTCCCTTCATCAAACGACTATACCGGTTTATTAACCCCTACTGCTGCCATCAAGCTACAAAATAGTTTACTGGGTGGAAATGCCTGGACAACCCAAACAGAAGTTAAGCTTGATGTTACCGACTTCGACCAGTGGGTTACCCTCCAGTTTGATTTTAGTGGCGTTGCCGACAGCGTGAATTATGATCAGGTAGTGGTACAGCTGGGTGGCGAGGGTCACTTTGTACCGGGCATGTTTTATTTTGATAACCTGGTATTGTTAAACCCAACAGCCATTGCCGAAAATGGTATGAAAACAGTGCAGGTAATGCCCAACCCGGTTACCGATCGTTTTGCCATCAACTCGGAGGAGGAGATTCAGCAATTAACCATCTACACCTTAACAGGAAGTCAGGTTAATGTGAATAAAACGGGTCGCAACAGCTACGATGCTTCCGGTTTAACCCCCGGGGTTTATGCCATCGTGGCCATCGATGCCAAAGGAAACAAACTGGTAAGCAAACTGGTTAAAAGATAAATTTTTGGTTTGTTGAATAGTGAAAGGGTTGCATCTTTTTGATGCAGCCCTTTTTTGGTTTAATACCACCCTAATATGGAATCGGCTAAACACTGCTAGGGTGTTAAAGTTACTGTACTCCAAATGTATTAACTATTTTAATTGAAGCCATGTAATTAGCCTGTCACTTTTGCACCCCTTAGGGTATTTATGCTTTGTGGAGGGCTTAATTTCCTTTTTCCAGGGCTTAAAGAAATGTTAGTCCAATTTTTCTATTTAAACCGGTTTCAAAAATTCGGATAAGCGTTGAGAGTTGTATATTTCCTTTTGCATTCTCAATTTTTGAAATATAACTTTTTTTGGTTCCCGCTTTTTCCGCTAATTGTTCTTGTGTTAGTTTAGCTTCTTTACGTGCTTCTTTGAGCATTTCACTTACTATGAACATTTGGGCTTTTTCTTCAAACCTATTTCTTTTTTCTGTTCCAATTTTTCCATGCTCACGTTCTAACAATTCATCAAATGTTTTTATGTTACTATAATCTGTCATGATTGTATGTTTTTATTTATAAAATATTCTTCTTTCAATTTCATTGCTTTTTCAATCTCTTTTGTAGGTGTTTTTTGTGTTTTCTTTTGAAAGCCATTAAATAAAACAATTAGTTTCCCCTT
>JANTGU010000026.1 GCA_024762735.1 Bacteroidales bacterium
ACTATTTCTGGTATATCCCCGTTTTTTTCACATCTTTGTCCATTCGATTTTTTACCTTACCAAAAAAAATAGGTTTTAGCATGGGTGGATTTTTAGAGACTCTCGCCAGTATTATTGTTTGGTACAACGATTACATAGGTGGTTATGCCGTACTATTTTTTCTTATTCCAACGGGGTTATACTTTATATTCAAACTCCGTTTTTTAAATGTTTGGGCACTACCTCATGCCATTAAAATTGTGGCTGGCAAGTACGATAAAAAGGGTGATGAGGGAGATGTAAGCCATTTTAAGGCGCTCACCACGGCGCTGTCGGCTACCGTGGGAACAGGAAACATTGTGGGGGTTTCGCTGGCCATTTACTTTGGCGGACCGGGAGCCGTTTTTTGGATGTGGGTTACCGGATTTTTAGGCATGATTTTAAAATACACCGAGTGCACATTGTCACATAAATATCGTCAGTTTAATTCGGATGGCACGGTTTCGGGTGGTCCCATGTACTACATGGAGATTGGGTTAAAAAGTAAACTGGGAAAATGGGCCAAAGTGCTGGCACTCGTTTTTGGTGCTGCCGCCATCCTGGCGTCCATGGGTACCGGAAACATGGCTCAGGCCAACTCTATAGCCAACGCTTTCCATCACACTTACGGCATTGCTAACTGGGTAACCGGGCTCATTATTGCCGGCTTAACGCTACTCATTATCATTGGGGGCATCAAACGTATTGCCGATGTAACTTCGTACCTGGTTCCGGTAATGGCTGTGCTCTATTTTGTTAGCGCCGTGGTAGTGATTGCGGTTAACTACCAGAATATTCCTCACTCTTTCTACATCATTTTTCACGATGCCTTTAACGGCACGGCAGCCACAGGAGGCTTTGTGGGCTCCACCTTTATGATGACCATGATTTGGGGTGTACGGCGGGGACTTTTCTCCAACGAAGCGGGACAGGGATCGGCCCCTATTGCTCACGCTGCTGCCAAAACCGAATATGCAGCCCGAGAAGGGCTTGTAGCTTCATTGGAGCCATTGGTTGACACGCTGATAATCTGTACCCTGACTGCACTGCTTATTATCGATACTGGCGCATGGAACTCGGGCGTACAAGGCGTAGGCATGACCGTTAATGCCATGAACATTGGCCTGAGCAGAATTGGTTTGCCCGATATTGGCAATCACATTGTTACACTGGGATTGTTCATGTTTGCCTTTTCCACCATCATCGCCTGGTCCTATTATGGTTCCAGAGCATCCATCTACCTTTTCGGAGAAAAATCGGTAAAACCTTACCAGGTTTTATTCGGCATTTTTGTCTTTTTCGGATCGGTATGGGGACTTGATTTGGTATGGCACTTCGTGGACATGGTAATAACCTTTATGACCATTCCTAACCTGATTGCCTTGCTGCTGCTATCTCCCGTGGTTATGAAAGAGACCAGGGATTATTTTAACACGATGAAAGCGTTGAAATAACAGAAACTGTTTATTCTCTTGTTTTCCGCAAAGGAACACCCTCAATAGATCTTTTATGCTCATTTCTTTTGTCGAAAAGAAACGAGCCAAAGAAAGCGACCCAAAACGAATGCTTCCGCCCGCTCTGGCAAAAGGCAACATTTACGGCAAAAGAGTCGCATTCAAACGCCTACACACAAGCCTGCCTAAATGTTTGAAGCCGAAACGACAAGCGCTTTTGCACGTATCTGTATGCCTTTTGCCATTCACCCCATCGCCAGCCCGCCGTTTTGGGAAGCCCACCCGCATGCTTGCTGTGAGTAATTGGTTAACCTTGTAATGAAACCTTTGCCGAATATTTTTCATCTTTTTTTGAATAAACGACTAAGCCACCCAAATCAGGCCGACTTTCAGGAGGGCTGAAATCCGCCTTGGCCAGATTCCGTTAAGAAAACATAAGCCCGGAGCCGTTAAAAAACTTATGCTGTTCGACGACGTTAAGTGCCGAAGTTGAATGAACGATTATTATTCAATTGCTTTCAATATACTTCAATTATCCCATAAATTAAAAAAAGTAAAACAGAGCAACTTCGGCAATTAAAAGGAGGAGTTTATAAGTTTTAGGCGAAGGGCTTATGTTTTTAGGAATTTGGTCGCAGCGGAAGTTTTTTTGGTAACTTTTTTTTGAAAAAAAGTTACAGAAGAATTAAAAAAACTAAAGCTTGAACCTGAAACATCAGTTGGAATCCGGTTATTTTTTCGGGATATCCTGGAATGAAATACAATATCAGAATATCAACACGTTATAAATGGTCTTTGAAAAAAGTGCGGAAAATAAGGAAGAGAGTAGGGATTATTTTAACACGATGAAAGCGTTGAAATAATAGAAAGTGTTTATTCTCTTTTTCCTGTTAAATGCACTACGAAGTGGATTTCATCGCTTACCACTACACTTTGATCATTGGCTGCTTCATTGGGTGAGTAAATAGTAATGCCGTACTGAGTGCGATCCACATCAAAAGTATCGGAAACAGCACTGAATGTTTTTTCATCGAAAGTAATCTTGCTTTTGAAATGGATACAATTAACGATGTCTTTTACCCTCAAATCACCGGACACCTCAAAATAGTTGTTTCCCAGCGGTTCGGCATAATCCAAAATAAATTCTGCCGTCGGGAAGTTGGCCACATCAAAAAAGAAAGCCGATTTAAGCGTGTTGTGCAAGGTTTTACGCATCAACATATAATCGATATCCAAATCCTTCAGACTATCCATGTTCACAACAAAGTTACCGGCAACGACAGCCTGATTTACCACCCTTACCTGGCCGCTTTTCAATGGAACCATGCCATAATGTTTGTCACACGACCAGGCAAGATAGCTTTGCACCGTGTCCATCTTGTAAGTGACGGTGTCAACACCATTAATTTTATTCTGTGCTACCGAAGAAAGCGTTAACAACAAGATAAAGATTGGCAGAAAGGTAACAGATCTCATGTTGCAACTTATCGGGTAAGAATATTGGCCGTCACTTTACCGTCAACCATGTTGGCAGCCACGTTCTCAGGAATATTTTTAGCACCTTCAAAGTTGGCATTTTTTAATCTGGCACCAAAAAAGTTACACCCCTCCAGGTTAGCACCCGAAAAATCAGTATTGGTCATGCCTGTTCCCTGAAAGTTTGCCCCCTTGCAGTTGGCATGTTTAAAAGTAGCGTTGGTAAGGTTTCCTCCGCTAAAATCGGCATCGGTACAGTTTACATAATCAAATTTACTCCCTGTCATCACGGCTCTGATTAAACGGGTATGCACAAACAAAGACCCTTTGAAATTCGACTCCACAAACTCCGAGTCTTTCATCAAAGCATTGGTCATATCAGAGTGTTCAAGGTTGGCATGATGGCCTTCCATCCCAAACATATTGGCGCCTCTAAAATCGCAGTTTTTAAGGGTGGCCCCGTTTACATGAACATGAAACAACTTGGCCTGACTAAAATTACAGTCGGATAATATGGAGTGGTCAAAAAAGGTCCAGCGGATGTCAGCCGTGCGAAAATCACTTTGTTGAAAGATTGACTCTTCCGCCTTGGCAGATCGCATGCTGGCGCCACGGAAATCCCCCTCGATGACCGAAACGTTGTGCCAATACACCCCGTCAAGCATGGCTCTGCGAAAGTCATCGCCATTTTGAGGAACAGGGACAAGTCCTTTTTTACGCACCTCACCGCTACTTAACCTGGTTTCAATATTGATAATGCTGTCCATCTCTTCGGGACTAACAAACTCAGCCACTTTTAAAAAGCCGGCGGGGTCGGGAGTAGCAGGTACAGCTTCTGCTGCAGGGGCATTACTTTTTTGATTGTCATCTTTTTTTTCAGACGCTGAAGAACATCCTGTCAAGGTGTAAAAAGAGACCATGACAAGAAAGGAAAAGGGAATCAAACTATGTTTCATAAGTTGGATTTTACTATTTGTATTCAAAATTTTTCTTTATGTTTTTTATCTTTGAACAACTTCTTTTAATAATTCTATATCTAAACATCTATTTCTTTTAAGCTTACCATTTATATCACGTCTTTACGACGGAAACGGCGTGCGCCCAGCAAGGCGAACAGGAAACCCAACAAAATGGGGTATCCAATGGCAAACGCGATATAAGCAGTACGGCTTACAGTATCCAGAATGTAATACGCCACCGGCCCCATGGTAGTAAGCTTGGGATCGAAAAGCACCAGCACACCCACCCGGAAAACCTGCAGCGGATTTATCATACCCAGTCCTATCACCAACTCAGGGTTCATTCGTAACTTTAGCATCATCCCCATAAGGAGTAAATCGATAAAAGCAACCAGCACCAGCCAGATAACAAAGGCACTGCTTACTGCCAACTCCTGCGACCGGGTGTAAACCGATATAAACATGCCGATGCCAAGAAAGCAAAAAACCATAGCAGCCAGCAAGCCACTGTATAACCAGAAAAATTCCCATGGCACACTAAGCTTCAAAAAGGAACCCCAAACAATGGAAAGCACCAGCGAAAGCAGCAGCGGGGTATAGATTACGATAAACTTGGCAAACAGTTTTCCCCAGAAAAAGCTGTTAAACGATACCGGCAACGACAACATGTATTCCATCACATTACTCTCTTTGTCGCCCACGATGGAACGTACCACGGTGATGAGCACATAAATGGGAATGATAACGATACACACCTGCATAAACGTTACCAGCAAGCGGCCGAGTCCCACGAAGCCAATAATCTGTGATTCGGTAATCCCCGACATAAACATGTAAGCCACAAATCCCCCAAACAACAAGCTATAGAGCCAAAAACCCCTGGTTCGCAAAGTTTGAAAGAGATCCAATTTTAAAATGGCCAAAAATCCTTTTCCTGACATAGTGTACCTTTACTTTAATCGTTACAATTTTTATTATTCAATGGTTAGTGGTTCATTTTTCCTTTACCCATCATTTTATGCTGTCTTAAAAACTCTTCCCGCATGGTTTTTCCTTCGCCAATACGCTTCATCACCTGATTATAGGTAAACGTAGTATCGTTGGGTTCTGGCACAGCGCTGTAGCCATAGCCCATGGGGGTGTGTTTTCCGAAATTATAGTAGGCTTTTTGCGCGTCAATCCAACCACCTTGTTGGGTGTTACCCACCCAGATTTGCACTTTCTGATTGTTCACAAACTTTTGCCAGTTCGGTGTTTTCATATACTCTTCCAGGCAGCCAATATCATCAAACCAAAGCACATCTTCCTGCACATTAATGGCTTGAACAGCCCAAAGACTATCGGCAATACCCATCAGGCATTGCGCACAGATATCACGTTCGTAATTAATGGTTCGAGGTGAGAAATCGGGTTCGTGGTTACACGACGCCATGATGGTGGCGATGGCCATGATAATGATAAATGCTATTTTTTTCATTGGTTTATTTTTTTATCTCATTCTTAATGTTTTGTCACAATTTTTGCTTCCTGCGGGGCAAAAATTCCCCGCCCGAACGACGGTCAGTCGGGCAGGCGCCAAAACGGTTTTTTTTCTTTTTTTACCCCGGGGTTTCACCCCGGGCTATTAATATTCGACCCTTACAGGGTCGATTAATCATTTATTTTGTCATGCCTGCCAACCCTCCTAGGTTGGTGTATCGGCAGGCCATGCTACCTTTCCACTATAAGTTTGCACTTTCATCCAGGATAATGTTTCCAAAATCCATTTCCACCACCCGGTTGACCAGCCCTTTAATTTCATCCATCCGATGACTGCTTAACACCAGTAGGGCTTCTTTGTTGTACTCTTTCAGGTAGTTAAAGAACATCTCGCGCGCCGCGGGGTCGAGGTTGGCCGAAGGTTCATCCATCAATAGTATTTTAGGTTGCTTGCCCAGGGCAAACGATACCAACAGCTTCTGCTTCATACCTCCCGACAGCGCCACAAACGGCTTGGACATGCTCTCTTTGATTTGCAATCCCAGTTTTTCGGCGATGGTGATAAAATCGTCGACAGGCACATTACAAAGGTTTGAAAAGAAGGCCAACATCTCCTTTACCGTTATTTTAAGAGGGGGAGGGATTTGCGGCACAAAACCCACCTCCTTTAAAATGGCAACCCGCTCTTTTCGAGGATTTTTTCCAAGCACTTCCAGCCTCCCGTTATAAACGTATTGACCCAGTATGCATCTGATAAGTGTGGTTTTACCGGCACCGTTCTGCCCTATCAGGGCAATACGATCCCCCTCGTTAAAATCGACCGAAAGGCTTTTTAACACCTCCTGCTTTTTAAACAACTTGCTCAAATCCACCGCCCTGATCACGGGCTTTTTCTCCACTGTTTCTATCATAATATTTTATCCCATCCTTTAATTGTATAGCTCAATGCATTGCCCGGGCATGCATCGATGCACAAGCCACAGCGGGTACAATCAGAACCCACGTCGTGGCGCTTATCAGTAGCTTTTCCCTTTTCAACAAACCACAGCTCGTGTGGCACCAAACACACTTTCTGGCAATCGAGACAATGGGCACATTTGTCCAAGTCGAATTTAACGCCAAACGGCGATAGTTTACCCACCATGCTCCAGGTAGCTCCCACAGGACAAACATACCGGCACCAAAACCGTTTACTGTACACTATTTCAAAAGTTATCAGTGCTAATATCCACAGCAGCACCAATCCCGGACCATAAATCATGGCACGTGAAAGAATGCCCACGGGGTTGACATCTTCAAAAACCAGCTGTTGGGTAACAAAAGCCAGCACCAGGAATCCGACCCAGAAAACGTATCGCAAATAGATATTGTAAGTGTGTTCTTTTATTTTTTTCTTCTTTACCAAATAGTTGTGTAGTTTTTCGCCCCACTCGGCCAAAAAGTGGTAAGGACAAATCCATGAGCAAAAGGTGCGGCCACCCATCAAAAAATAAAAGATAAAGATGGTGGCAAAACCGATAATAAAGTTCATGGTCAGCAACTTAATATGGCCTGAATACGCCGAAATAATCAACATCTGCAACGAGTTGAACGGATCCATCAGGTAAAAGCCAAACAACCTTGAGCCGCTCAGCGATCCTTCAAGCAGCGACAAATCAAACATAAATGAAAGCACGAAAAGCAGGTTAATGCCAATTAGCACTGTCCAACGAATGGTTCGCCACTTATGGCCGCTACCGTTTTTAGCTTTCCAATCTTTAAATTTAATACCCTCTTTAACATAGGGTATCTCCTCTTTCTTTTTTGGTGGCAACGGGGTTTTATTATTTTTTCCAAACATAAGGCTTACGATTTAATGGGTTCAACAATAATACTGGGTTCTTCTGTCGGGCACACCATCACGCACACCCCGCAACCCGTACACCCCGAAAGCACTTCCGGCACCATGTTACCATGACCATTATCAGCCATCACGATGGCCGTTTCACCGATGGGGCACTCTTTCACGCAGATATCGCAAATCTTTTCATCATACACTTTCTCGCTAACGGGCGTGGCTTTGGCATCGCCGGTATAAGGCGACCGGTTAACCCCTTTAAAGTTGCTTCCACGCGGTGTTCCTTTAAAGCCTTTTCCCTGAAAGGCGAGACAGCTGTCTTTTTTAACCTCCGCCATACCCATTTTAACAATGCTTTTCATGGCTAATATCTGAACCGGGAAGGGATTGTAGTCGGCATTCCGTTCGTGAGTTTTATCATACTTTTCAATGGCCTTCTCCCCTTCGTCCTTAAACTGTTTGAAATACAACACTGCCGTGGGACAGGTTTCGACACATTGCATCGAGTCGCAGGAAAAATCACATGCCTGCTCCCGCACATCAATGTACGGCGTGCCATAGGCAAGGCCATCTTTGATACCGGCCAACTTGATGGCCTGAATAGGACAAATCTGAACACAAAGCCCACATTTGATACATCCGTAAATAAAAGTTGACTCATCAATAGCCCCGGGAGGCCTGAGAAACTTCTGGTTAATCCGATTTTCGGCCGTTACCTTTTGCAGATAACCCACCCCGGCACCAACCGCTGCCAGCGCACCCACAGCAATGGCACTCGACTTTAGGAATTGCCGCCTGTTAAGTTCATGATCTGATTTGTCCATAATTGCTTACTTATATATTATTTTCAGTACAAATTTAACCTATTTATTCCACTTAGAATTTAAACCTGACACCTATATTAAAACTCCTTCCCGGCTCGTAATACAAGCTGGAAGAATCCATATTTTTATAGGGTCGGCTAAGGTGTTCCACGTAATTAACATCCAACACGTTGGTAATGGCTCCGGTAACATCAAGAAACTTCCACGGTGAATAACTCAGGTATACATTAAACACCGTATAACCCGGGGTTGTTGACTCGTTAAAGCTTGTAGACACCCTGTCTTGAGCAGCCGCTATTTGCGCATTCAGCACCGCGTCAAATTTATCCACTGAATAAGAGAGTCCTGTATTTATGATAAACGGAGGAATCTCAGGCAAGGGCTCATCCAACGAGAGGTTCTGCCCGTAAGTATAAGCAGCCCCCAGTTTATAGTTAAAATTCTTGAGAAAATTCACTCCAAACCCGGCTTCAAAACCCGTCATAAAAGCATCATCGATATTAGAAAACTTTTTGGTGTACTTGGGATTGGCACACGGCATAAACTTACGCGGGATGGTGGTGTCAACTACAGCCGAGATGTAGTTCTTTAAACGCGAGTAAAAAAGGTCAGCGTAAAAATTAACCATCTCGCCATTTTTCTCGAGTTTTACATCGGTTTGATAATTGGTTTCAGGTTTCAGGTTGGGGTTACCCACATATTCGTAAGCATCCATACCCACCGACAGGTGGTTAATGAACAGCTCCGACAGATCAGGGGTACGCTGTGCCATGGCAATGGCCCATTGAAAGCGAAATCCGTTGCCCAAATCTTTGGTAAGAATACTGTTGATAGCCGGACTGATTCGGCTATCCGGTTTGATATCACCCCCGTATAACTCGCTGAAATCCTGCTCAGGATCTTTAATATTAAACGACACAAAATCAACCCGCAATCCCAGCTGCCAGGTAAAACTCTCGGAGAGTTGCCATTTGTTTTCTGCAAACAGACCCACATCCGACTTGCTTGAATTTTGCCACACTTTGTCAACAAAACTTTTAGGAGGGTCAAATACAACGGGTGGATTGGCGCACATATTTTTATAAACATCACGGTTCCGCACGCCATCTTTCCATATATATTGGTAATCGATGCCGGTGTATAAAATACTGTTCATGCCTGTTTTAATGCCGGCTTCCACTCTGCCACCATAATTTTTGGCCTCCACCGGAGTTAAAGCATGGGTTGCCCCGTAACTGGGTCGCAATTCGTTCGACATTAAATGATCGATGAATGAGGTATACGCCTTAATTTTAAGTGATAAAACCTGCTCGGAAAGGTTGTTGGCTGCATAATCGACCGAAGCAATGGTACTGTTGTCCTTGACAGCATCCATGGGCAAACCGGGATAGAGGACATCTTTGGCAAAACTTTGCCGCAAATTTAACTGCACCCGCTGATTTTTATTAATGTTGTAACCCAACTTGGCAGTGTAGCCAAACCTCCTGAACGAGGAAGCAATGGTGTCTCCGTTACCGCTTTGATAATTCCCGTAATCTTTGTATCCGGCATTAAGAGCAAAATCCCACTTTTTATTCACTAATTGGGCATACACGTTGGTATAGTAATTCCCACCGTTGCTTTGGTAGCCGGCCTCGGCATACCCCGAAAACATTTTATTGTTTTGCTTAACAGGGCGTTTACTGATCACGTTCACCAGCCCGCCAAAAACAGGCCCAAACCTTACGCTGTAAGGCCCTTTTATCACCTCTATTTTTTCAATCTCTTCGATTGATATTTGCGAAATAGCCGGATCCATCCTGTTAGGGCATGCATTGGTACTGTGCACACCTCCGTCGAACTGAATATTGAGCTGCTCGAACTTATACCCCCGCAATACAGGTTCCATGGCGTAGTTTCCTTTTTTTACTACACTAAAACCGGGTGTAAATTTAAATACCTCTCCCCCATCGTGAGGGTTTAAAAGGTGGATAGCTTCGCCATAAACCGGCGTTTCTACCCCACTCTTTGTTTTTTTTGCTGTAATAAGAATTTCCTCGATGTTGAGCGTATCAGGCTCGATGGCATGTGCCATAACAGGGAATATCAAAATTAACAGCGATATAATTATGTTTTTCATTTATTTACAATTTTGTATCTCATTCATTTATTTTTTGTCACAATTTTTGCTTTTGTGAGCAAAAATTCCGCCAAAACAGGTTTGATTTTTCTTTATACCCGGGATTTTACCCCGGGCTATTATTATGCGGCCCCTACAGGGCCGTATATAATCATTTCCCCGTGTATCTTTAAACCGTCATGAATGTTTCATTTACATATTATTTTCTATCTAATTGATTTTCACACTTCATATTTTGTCATGATTTTTACTTCTTGTCGGGGTAATTAATCATTTTCTCGTGTGATTTCTATTTTTAAACTTTGTTTGTCTTAATAAGAATTACCCGGTTATTTTTTTAAAACATAACAAGGTAAATGGAATAAATAACAAACAATCAATTAGCCCTTTTCAGGAAATCAACCCGTGTTAAATGACGGGTATATCGTCATCCAACTTTTAGCCAGCACGTTGAAAGTACTTCTTTAAAAGTCGGCAAAAACCAATTTACAACCTGATATTATAAACCTTCTGCAAAAAGGCTAACTGATTGTTTATTAAAACATGCTAAGCTTTGGGAGGGGGGATTCCCGGGGGGACAAAACGACCATGCCAAACCGCATCATAGGGTTTGTAGGAAAATGGCGTTGAGGTTATTTCAAGATGCAACGAAATATCGTTGACAAGATAGACAAAGTTGTTTCCCTCTTTTTGAGGTTTAGGAGGAGTTGGTATTTTCGCGGGAGTAATATCAGTAGTACGTTTAACCAGTGCATTAAGATAATTTAAATCGCTAACTACCGAACCCGACTGGCTTGTTACCGGGTCTGCATTAAAGAAGGTGGGGTGATTAATCTCAATATAGTAGTGCAACGCAGGATAATTGGGCATTACGAGCATGGCAATAATTATGAAAACAAAACCTGGTATGAGCAACCTTCTTTTCATAGAGCAAATATACAATAAAAACTATAAATTAGGTAACATATTACCTAATTAAAAAGAAAAAAAAACCAGTGGGTCTTACGGATTATCTTTTAACTCGTCAACCCAGTGGTACATAGGCTTTTTATCCTCAAGCACAAACTTGGGGGAGGAGAAAGGAGCCAGTCGTTCCAGGAAGTCAAGGACGGCCAAAATAGGAGCCCCGTAGAAAAATTTCGCGTTTCGGTCGAAATCCCAAATGTGCTCGGTGTACGAATACATTTTGTACGGCATGTCGCCAATATTATCCCCATTTTTGTCAAATCCCTGGTAATCGTCCCAAAAATTGTTGTCCCACTTGTTAAACCTGGCGGTGGTAACCTCGGGATAGACCTGTAACAGGTTGTTGTGAAAATAATTACGCTTAAAAAGGTTTCCTTCCTGATTGGTATGAAAAAAAACTGCCGTCCCGCAGAAAGCAATTTCGTTGTTTGAAATCGTATTAATTTGCTCTAAAACATAAGGGGACACATCAATATGAATTCCTTCGGTGCAATAAATAAACTTGTTGTTCAAGATTTGATTACCCGATGTTTCTTTCATCCCCAAAGCCATCCCGCTGCCAATATGATTTCCCTTAATATAGTTTCCGGTCATAATCGTACGCTCACTATACATAAGGAAAACTCCCACCGAGTTGTTGAGCAATAAATTATTTTGGATTCGGTTATTGTGAGCATACATAAAGTGGATACCATACCGGTTCCCTACCCCTTTGTTGTTCTGAAAAAGATTGTCAAGCGAATACCAAACCACCATATCCCGCACATCATGCCAATAATTTCCAATAATATGGTTTCTTTTGGAGTACCATAGCCGGATGGCATCGCCTTTGATGGCTCTACTGCGCTCCATCAGCGATGAAATTTCGTTATGAAGAATTTCATTAAAATCGCACTGCCAGATATCGATACCAAACAGACACTCCTTTATCCGACAGTTCTCTACCCTGTTGTAGTTTCCTCGCAATCGAACGCCGGCATCCAACTTGTCAAAAGAGCCTCCGGAATTCTTTAGCATCAGGTTTTTTATCTGCACACTATCAGCATTAATAAAAACTACCGAAGTTTTGCTTTGTCCATCGATAATAGCTTTTCCCTGCCCGTCAATGACAAGTCCATCGGTAGAAATATAAACAGGCCCGCGGTAAACAGCTTTCTTCAATCGGATAGTATCACCGGGAGCGGCCTTATCGATCGTTGCCTGTAAGTCCAGCGTATCGTATACCCCCTGCTGTTGAACAATCGGGTAAAAAGTACCAAAAGTTGTGTCCGATTCAAAAATCTGCTGCTGGGCAGAGACTGGCAAAGCAACCATCAAACATACCGCCCAAAGCAAAGAAAAACGGACAGTTTTGCTCCGAACAAATAGCATAGCCGAAGAATAAACCATCCGCTTCATAATTTCACTTTTTTTTAAAAAATAGCTTACTGCTTGTCCTTAAAACTCTTTTGTTTTAGCAAAACAGCCACTAGCAACAAAACAAATACCAACAATCCCACGAAAAAGCCATAGTAGGGATACGAGGAGGTGGTAAACTGTGCCACTTTTCCTTCACCAAACACGGTAGGCATAAAGGGTTTAATGCCTCTGAAGGCTCCACCCCCATGCATCGAAAGATGGTGTCCATACCAATAGAGGTAATAAATATAAACCCCCAAGAAGTAGAATGGTACCAAAGCGGGGATAATGGCCATCCACAACGCTTTTCGCTTGCAAAACATAAAGCCCACTACCAACAGCACAAACAGGGCAAAAATGTAGGGAGAAGCATGCATCAGCTTATCCAAAAATATCAAAGTGCCCGGGGTGACATTCACCTCAACCGGTTTGCCTGTTTCCGGGTCAATAATTTCATTTCCCTGAGCGTCGCGCTTGGTGTTAAAAACATAATAGATGGGATATTTCCGTGTTTTATCACTATTTACACCTTGTACAATATGATACATGCCAATAAAGTGATTGATGGCATTCATTTCGACAAGACAATTAGCACCTTCCTGCGAAGCAGACAACTCTTCACGCTCCTTTTGGCCTTCACAACCATTGTAAACGCCATTGTATTTAAAGTTTATACGAATCCCGTTGGGATACATCGATTTGGGGTACTGGATACTCTGTAGTGCCACCCACCAAACAGGCAGGAAGTAAAGCACGATGATTAAAATGCCTGCCAGTCCCGCCAGCGAGCGATAACCAAGTTTGTTATTTTTCATGATATAAATTTTTTATAGAAGCCTTATTCAACAAGCATCCAATGGCAACTCCGCGCCATTCAACTACTGCTTGGCAGATACCCCTGCTGTTTTTAACATATAAGCAACGGCATCATACAAATCCTGGTCAGAGCAATCGGCACAGGTTCCTTTGGCTGGCATCACACCATGCTTACCGGTAAAGCCGTTAATGGCATCGTGGTGTAAAGTTTTCATGTCTTTTTGGGCAATCTCTTCCCAACGGGCTTTATCTTTTAAAGCCGGGGCACCGGCAACACCTGTCATGTGACAGGCGATACAAACCTTACCGTACACAGCTTTTCCATTATCAAGGTTGGCGGTAAAGGTTTTTTCCTGTTTCTTTTCCACTTTTTTCTCCACTTTGGTGGTAGTTGTTTCGGCACTTTTTTTATTACCACTATCACCGCATCCGGTTAAAATAAAACTTCCTGCAGCCAGCAAAAAGATAAATAAGAATACTTTTTTCATTTCAATTATTTTAATTAATATTTGGTGCAAAGATAAAGAAAGTAGAGCCAGAATGAGAATCTGCCTCTACTTTCTTTTAAAACATATTTAACTCTCTAACAAATATGCTATTGCATC
>JANTGU010000027.1 GCA_024762735.1 Bacteroidales bacterium
TTGGATTGAATCCTGATGGAACACCCATTGAAATGTATCCTGACGGTGCTGAAGTAAATGCAGATATGCCTGCCATGCTTTCTGTTGGTGGACAGATTAATGTTAGCAAAGTGGTTACTTTCCACGCTGGTTTCCATACTTACTGGGATTCAAAAACCGACTGGGCTAATGTGGGTACCAAGATTAACAGAAATTTCCAGGAGTATGCTTTAGGTGCTGAGTTTCATGTAAACGAACACCTGTTGTTAAGTACAGGATATTTGTACGCTACTCCCGGGGTTAACGATTCGTACCAGTCTGACTTAAGTTATAGCCTTAACACCAGTACTGTGGCACTTGGTGGAGCTTATAAAATTAACGACAAGTTTACCCTTCAATTTGGAGGTTACCTGGTAAATTATCAATCACAATCATTACCGGGTTCCTACGATGGAACAGCTTTTATGCAAACCTATGCTAAAGACCTTTGGGCGGTTTCGTTAGGACTTGATTTTACCCTGGGTAAATAATTAATGCAATATTTTAATACAAAGGCCGCGGAGTATTTCCGTGGCCTTTTTTATTTTGTAAATCATGAAAACTATCTCTCTTTTTCTGGTACTACTGGCTTTTGGTTTTGGAGAAACAGAAGCGCAAAGCCTGGTTAAACCAAATTTTGCTGCCAGTAGCCACCCGGTTACTATTGATCGGGTTTTAAAAACCGATACTTCCTTTGTGGTGCAAATTACCCTGGAAAATAAACTGCCTAACGGCTATTTTTGTGCAGGAAAGGAGATTGTGCTAAAGGATATTGTTTCAGATAAAAAAATCCAAATGAATCATGCCGAAGGTGTGCCCGTTTGTCCTGAAGTTTATCACTTTAAATGGGTGGGTGAAAAGCTTCAATTCTCCCTTTACTTTCCGGTTGTTGACACTACAGTTCGTTATGCTGACATTATTGAGGTTTGTAATGAGAACTGTTTGGTGATAAACGGCTTGATTTTAGACCAAAAATTAAACCTTCTTATCGACAGGGGTTACGATGCTTATACCCATGAAAACCTTTCGCTGGCCCTTGAATCGTTCCAAGCAGCCATCAACCACTATCCCGATTACCCCTACGGTTTTATGTATGGAAATGTAATCAGAATTCTTTTGGAAGAGAAAAATGTTAAAGAAGCCAAACAGTGGGCTCAAAAACTAAAAGATTCACGAATCAACGATAAATACTCTGTCCTTCGACAACTATACGAAGAAAAGGGCTTCTCCATTGAATAATCCAATTTAATTGTGTAAGGATTAAAGCCCGCTCACGACTATTTTACCATGAAAAAAGTATGGTTAGCGGGTTTGTTGTTGTTTGCACTGTCTGTTGCAAATGGCCAGGGGTGTAGCGATGCAGGGGCTTGTTCGGTGGGTTCGATGGCTTTTTTAGAACCTGAAGAATCCGGGGCTTCTAAGTTAATGGTGTCGTTTGAACAAACCTTTGGCCTTGGCGAAAAATTCGTGCTCAGCGGGCAGTCAACGGCTTCCATACAATACCAGCTATTTCAAGGCACGCGATTACAACTTCGGGCACCGTTTATCTTTACTGTGGGAAATCTTGGTTCAACGGCCGGGGTGGGCGACATGATTTTCTCGGTTACACAAACCCTATTTGCCGGGCAGAAGCAGGGGGTAAGCTTTTTGGTGGGTACGAGGCTAAAAAGTAACAATGCTGACTTTGAAGCTGACGGAAACCCGCTGCCCATGGCTTATCAAACCAGTTTGGGGAGTTATGATATTTTATCAGGAATATTTTACTACTGGAAAAAATGGGATTTATATCTTGCCTATCAGCATCCTTTTAACAGAAACAATAATCACTATTTGCACCCATCCGGGGAAACCAATACTCAAAAACTCTACTACGAATCGGCACAACTAAAGCGGGGCGATGATTTGTATCTAAGGCTCCGGCATCATTTTTTGTTAAACAACAAAAATACCATTAAAGCCACGATGTTAGGTATTTATCGCCTTCAGCAAGATCAGATAATGAAAAATAATGAAAATGTTTACCTGGCCGGTTCCAAAGGATTAACCCTTAACCTAGGCATTACTTACATCGTGAAATTAAAAAACAGGAAGTCTGTGGAGTATGCGCTCTCTTTTCCTGTTATCGACCGAAAATACCGTTCCGACGGGTTAACCAGAAATTTGGTGCTAAGCGTGAAGGTGGGATTATAAGAAAACAATGAAACTTCCATGACGGTCTAAAGACATACCCGACGAAGATGTTGGGGTGGGGCAGGGAAATGATTATCCGACCCTGTAGGGGTCGAATCTTATTAGCCCGGGGTGAAACCCCGGGTATAAAGAAAAATTGAACCTGTTTTGGCGCGATTTTTTTTGCATTAGCCCTGCGCTCGCCGAAGGGCAGCATGAAAAAATCGTGACAAAACATAAAGAACACAATTTTAGTAGAACACAAAATTATAAAAGATGAAAAAAAGTTTTGCCTAAATTTGTCGGAATTAGAATCTGACTCAAAAAACAATCAAAAAACTATCCTGAGCATATAGCCTCCCAACCCCCTCTGTCGAAGTGTAAACCCGAAGGTACAACAACCTTACAAAAATGCTTTCACCTTGGAAACCATGGCGTCAGTATCCTGGTCCATCATACACTTAAAATGTTTTTTCGGGCAGTGGTTATGGCCTATCTTGCTGCACGGGCGGCACGACAGGTTTTTCACTTCTGAAAGATAAACTTTATCCTCGTTACCAGGCATGTAAGGCGTCATGCCAAATTCGGGAACCGTGTTGCCCCATACAGCAATGACCGGTTTCTTCAAAGCGGCACCCATGTGCATGAGTCCTGTGTCGTTGGTGATAAGCACGCTGCATTGCCTGACCAACGATGCCGATTGATTTAAATTGAATTGACCACAACTGTTAACCACTATCTTGCCGGGCGTACATTTTATAATTTCTTTACCACGTGCCGCATCCTCTTCGCCACCCAACAAAACCACAGGCAGGTCAAGTTTGTTGATTATTTCGCTCACTTTTTCGGCCGGTAATATTTTAGTAAAATGCTGTCCGCCGATGGCCACGGCAAGGTAGCCATTGGCAAAAGACGGGTCAACTTTTTCAGCTGCTATTTCATCTTTTGCAGGGATAAAGTAGTCGAGACCCAGATTGTCGTTAAAAACTTTCAACGGTTTTACCGATTCAAAATACCGGTCAACAATATGGATGGCAGGCAACCGGTTTATTTTAAAATTGACCAGCAGCCACTTTTGGATATTCAGTTTTGGAAAAGAGGCCGACGGGACTTTCAGCGTCGTTTTAATGTTTCCCGACCGCAGGTTTTTTTGCAGGTCAATCACAAAATCATAATGCTCATTTTTCAACCTGGCAAGCACCTCCTTTTCACTCTTGTCAAATTTAAACACCTTGTCAATATGGGGGTTGTTCTCATACAAGAAGGCGTACTTTTTTTTAACCACCGTGTGCAGTTCGCAATTGAGTTGAGTTTTCAACGCTCGAACCACGGGAGTAGTAAGCACAATATCGCCAATGGAGCTGAACCGTATGAGGAGGATTTTTTTCAATGACCTGAATTTATTCAATAAAAGATTTATTCATTTCCATAACGTCAAAATACCTGCATTGGTATTTATGATTAATATACGCCTGAACACGCCTTGAAGACTGCAAAAACAGGCTTGAATATGCAAGAAAAAATACAAAAACAGGCCTAATTATGTAAATAAAATGTCAAAATTAGGCCTAAATATGCAATTCAAATTGCATATTTAGGCCAATAATTTAATAATGCTTTTGTTGATTGGAATCCAAACGGGTTAGTCAATTGGTTCGAATTCCGATTTCTCGGCACCGCAGTCGGGGCAGGTCCAGTCGTCGGGGATATCTTCAAAAGCAGTGCCCGGGGCAATGCCGTTATCAGGGTCGCCCAATGCAGGGTCATACACCCAACCGCAATCCATACATTCGTACTTTTGTAATTTCTTTTCAGGTTTTGGCTCCGGTTTTGGCAGGGCAGCCTCTTTACGCATCTCTTTCGAGAGGTAGGTAGGAGCATTTTTAGGCGCAATGCCTTTAAACACGGTGTGGAAATAGTCGTAGGTTAACGAGGGATCATCGGTGAGCATCTCTCCATCTTTTAATAAGCCTATAAAAAGATAATGCGTACCTAAATCAATGGTGTCAACCAAATCAAACGCCATCCACGAAACAGAACCTTCGGTAACTACCGGAATGCCATCAGGCGTGTTAAACGATTCCACATTTTCAAACTTATCGACTTTGGCGCCTGACCGGTATCCGAACTTGTTGATTAACTCGCGCTCGCAGTTTTGTGCAAGCACCGAGACGGAGAATTGTTTTCTTTCCAAAATCATCGAAGCGGTTACATTATCTTTATGACAGCTAATGCCGAATTGGGGCGGTTCAGAAGTGAGTTGAAATGCTGTGTTGGCCACGTATCCGTTCTTTTTACCATCCCATTCGGTGGCAATAATGTACAAACCATAGCTTATGGTTTTAAAAATATTTGGGTTCATTGTGCGTTGTTATGTTTGTTAATAAAGCTGTAAATATACCTATAAACGATTAACTTTGCCGCTTATTACAAATGAAAAAGATGCAAAAAATCATAAAAACATTTCTTTTTGTCTGTTTAACATCCTGGATTTCTTTTGCCTTTCCTCAATCCTTTTCGCTGAATAACACTGAGGGGGGACAGGATGAAGCCATCCTGCACATGATGAATAAACAGGTGAACCAGTTTTTTAGAAGGTTCAACATGGAAGAGGATCAGTTCGGGAAATTGCTCAAGACTACCGATTCGCGCTATCACAACCGGAAAATAAGAATAAAACTGTTGGATCAAATGTTTGATGTTCACAACCCCCGAACCAACAGCACGTTGAAAAAGTACTTTATTGAGGATGTAACGAACAAAAAAAATCCGTTTTACCTTGAGTTTTTAGATCATAACTGGTTTGCCGAGGTGGCTGCTACTTTTACCTCGGAAGGAAAAGACCAGCATTTGATTTTGTTTTTGAGGCTCGAAGAGTCGGGATTGGGATCCAAGTGGGTCATCAGCAATGTTTATTACAACTATACCAGCAGTTTTTTCCCTGATATCGACAGCACCGAAGCCATGAAATATTTTCTGCATCCGCAAAGCCACGAGCTCGATTTTATGAACCTTCATAAAGCGCTGGATCACCCGTCGCGCATTCAGTATTACGCTTCCGATAATTTCCAGCCCGATTACCTCACCCTCTTTTTTTACCTGATGAAAACAGACAAGCTAAAGTTTAAAGAAATTACGCATGTAAAATTCCATTTTTTCCAGATACCCGATTGGTATTTCGAGTTGTCCTATTATAATCGAAGTGATACCAATTCAGGGTGGTTAATCTCCAACCTGAAGTATGTAAAAGAGGATGAAAAGCCCGAATTAATTAGATTTTATAAGTCATGTACCGAAGATTGATTATAGCGTTGATGATGGCGATGGTTGCTTTGGCACCGGTGGTGGCGCAGGAAAACACCCCAGCTTTATCGGCGGACGAAGTGGCTGCTTACAAGGAGCAAAGCAAGAGGATGGTTAGCTATCTTGAAGGGACGTTAAATTTTTTGGGTGACCCTGAAGAGGTGATGGCTGAGAAGGAAATAATCATCAACAACAGCTACTTGAAAATATTTCGTGACGCAGAAGTGCAAATTGAAGACGACCTGGATGAAAACCGTGAGGTGCCCTTGCGGAAGGATGTTCAGGCCTATCTTAAAGACATCATCTTTTTTTATAAAAAGGCTGCCTTTTCCATGGAAGTATCATCTGTTGACCAGATTGTGGGAGACGAAGGTGAAATCGTGTTTAAGGTTACCTTCAACCGAAACCTGAAAGGAGTTACCGTTAACAACGATACCGTTGATTTTAATGTTTTGCGTTATCTCGAAATCAATCTCGACCCCTTTAAAAAGGATTTGAAGATTGTAAGCATGTACACTACCAAACCCGACGAGAAGCGTGAAACACGAAGGTGGTGGGCTGCATTGCCGCTGCCCTGGAAAGATTTTTTTGGCACTAAGATACCGGTTTTTGATACTTTAAGTATGAATAATGTGGTTTCGTTTAACGATAGCACTGCTGTTATTTTGCGACCTTGTTATACCGTTGAAACCGATTCGCTGCTTATTCGCGGGGAGGATACTTTACGTTTTTCAAAAATGGCGGAACTGGATTCGGGCAGCTATCATGTTGAATATAGTTATGACACGATATTGTCGGCTTGTCCTGATACCGTTAAAGTAGAGGTGGATGTTTTGGATAAAAATATCAAACACCTGTTGGAAATCAGGGAGCTTAACATCAGTAACAGCTATTTAATTCAGTCGTTGGAGCCGGTGTCAAAGCTGTCATTGCTGGAACGCCTATATGCTTCCAACATGTTGATTAGTGATCTCACACCATTACGCACGTTGAACAAGCTGGAAACCCTTGATGTTTCAAAAACCGAAGTGAAATCACTAGACCCACTCCGGTTTGCGTTTAATTTAAAAAATTTGAATATTTCAGGAACGTCTGTCGATTCACTAGCCGTGTTGAAAAACCTAACCCGCCTGGAGTCTTTGGTTATTGATAGCACGGCCATTCTGGATTTGACACCGTTGGAAGGTTTGCCGCAATTAACCACGTTAAGTATGGTGCATACCCGGGTAATCAACTTGCAGCCTGTCGGGGAGTTGCCGTTTTTAAAGAAATTGATTTTGACAGGCTCGGAGGTGACTGATTTGTCGCCACTCGACAGCCTCTTTTCGCTCGAATACATCAATCTTGATGATACCAAAGTAGCTGATTTGTCTCCCCTGGCGTCGGATACAAATCTAACCATCATACAGGCAAACAACACGGCTGTTACGGAGATAATTCCCTTGCTGCCGAACAAAAATTTAAAGCTTATTTACTGTGATAACTCCGGGATCGATCGGCAGGAAGCCATCGATTTTATGGAGGAAAATCCTTCCTGCCTGGTTATTTTCGACTCGCAACGATTAGTGAGCTGGTGGAATGCTTTACCTGATTACTGGAAAGATATTTTAACCCATGGAAAAACGCCCGAAGGAGTTCCCGCCAAAGAGCAGTTGCAAAAGATTGTGAATCAAAAAGAGCTGGTTATTCGGGGAAATGAAAAAGTGCATGATCTTTCTCCGCTAAAGATGCTTTTCAGGCTCGAAACGCTCGATGTCAGCCATACGGCCATTGCTGACCTTTCGCCGTTGGCGGGATTAAATAACTTGCACTACCTGAACCTGAACCACACGAATATTTCCAGTCTTTCCGGGATTAACGGGTTAACAAATTTGCAGGAGGTGCATCTTGACAACACGGCGGTTTCTGATATTTTGCCCCTTATCAACAACAGGGATTTGAAGAAAGTTTATTGCGACGGTACCGGTGTGAACACCAACAACATGCTGAAGTTTAGCCGGGTTAACCCCGGTTGTTTGGTGGTGTATCAAACCAACGAGCTAAACTTTTGGTGGGATAACTTGTCGGATGCATGGCAAGGGGAGTTTTCGAAACAGGTTGGCATTGATGGAAGCCCTTCGAAAGAGCAACTACAGCAGATGGCTAACCTGAAAGAGGCTACCATCAAAAATAACAGTAAGATTGTTGAGGTGGAGCCTTTGACCATCTGTAAAGTGGCCACCACGCTGTCGATTAGTTTTACCGGGATAACCGATCTTTCACCCCTGGTGGAAATGGATAGCCTGCGGGTATTAAACTTGCCGAACAACCCGATTATCGACCTGGAGCCGTTAACCCGGCTGCGGCATCTGACGGTGTTGAATCTTGAAAATACGGGAGTGGATGATTTGACGGCCATTGCAACGCTTGTTGATCTTCAAAAGCTAAACCTTGCCGGCACCAAAGTTCGACGGTTAAAACCGCTGGCCAATCTTTCACAATTACGGGAGTTAACCATTAATAATACTAAAGTGAGCCGGTTAACCGATTTAAACGGGTTAAATGATCTTGAACGGCTTACCTGTTATAACACTTCACTTCGTAAAAAGAGGGTAGATGAATTTAAAGCTGCTCACCCGGGCGTGGAGGTGATTTTTTACTAAAGTTTGGATTTTCAATGTGGTAATACCTTTGTGATTTCTTGGCGTTTTTTTATTTCTATTATAATAGAGATAATTTTCATTGAAATATAATATATCTAATATAATAGATAAAAATACTATATTTGCAAAAAATATTTATTATGAAGGATAAAAAGTTCTTACCGACAGGTTATATTAAACGGCCTGTTTATAGCAGCAGGATTTTTCCATTTATCGATAAGCAGGTTATCAAAGTAATAACCGGTCAGCGACGTGTGGGCAAGAGTTATCTTATGCATCAAATTGTGGATGAAATACTTGATGCCAACCCAAAAGCAAATATTATTTTCATCAATAAGGAGTTAAAAGCATTTGATTTTATTAGCAATGAGGATGACTTATATAAATACATACATCAATCATTGCAGGCAAAAGCGGCGAATTATGTTTTTGTTGACGAGATACAGGATATTGAAAACTTTGAAAAAGCATTCAGAAGTTTGTTGGCCGAAAACTGTTGCGACCTTTTTTGCACGGGAAGCAATGCTAATCTGCTTTCGGGAGAACTGGCAACGCTACTCGCCGGTAGGTATATTGAAATCAGGGTTCACAGTCTCGATTACGATGAGTTTTTAACTTTTATGGATATAAAGGCAGGAAATGATTCACTTATCAAATATTTTGAATTGGGAGGGATGCCCTATTTGCAGGCAATTGGAGCAAAAAAAGAAGAGGCTTACGAGTATCTGAAAAATGTTTATTCCTCCATATTATTAAAAGATGTGGTGGCACGTGAAAATATACGAAATGTTCATTTATTAGAAAATCTTGTCAGCTTTTTAGCTGATAATACCGGAAACATGTTTTCTGCTAATAATATAAGTAAGTATTTAAAAGCGCAACACATCACGGTTACAGCTCAGGCGGTAGTTAATTATTTAAAACCATTAATCAATGCCAATTTTATTTACAAAGTACAACGCTACGATTTGAGAGGTTTGAAAATATTTGAAACCGGTGCAAAGTATTATTTTGAAGACATGGGGTTACGAAATGCCATTGTTGGTTTTGGGCTTCAAAAAGATATACATAAGATTATGGAGAATGCTGTATTTCATCATCTGCTCAGGCATCAGTACCAAGTTTATGTTGGTATTATTGGTGATACCGAAATTGACTTTGTCGCAGAGCGCAATGGTTCGAAGATTTACATTCAGGTAGCCTATAGGTTACATCATCAAAGCACCATTGATCGTGAATTTGGGAACTTGCTAAAAATCCCTGACAACTATCCAAAATATGTTATAAGCATGGATGAATTTAATTCAGGAACTAATTACATGGGTATTAACCAAATGCATATTGGTGAGTTTTTGTTAATGGATTTGTAACAATACTTCCTTTTAGATAATATATTGAAAGGTATCTTTTTCTTTGTCCGCTCATGAATTCGCCAATATGATGGAGTGTTTTATCGCGAAAAATTGAAGTGGTATCTCCAAAGGACAAGGTGATTTTTACTATAGTTTTTCAAGTGCCATGGCTACGATTTCTTTATGATCAAAAGCCAAATCAGGCAGGTTGTTAATGCTGAACCACCTGGCATCGGCAGCATCATCGCCGGCACGGGCAGTTTCGTTGTCTGATACTACTCCCCAAAAAACCACCGAAATGGTTCTGCCTCTCGGATCGCGTTCAACGGTGCTAAAAGCATGCATTTGTTTTAAATCAACCCCGGTGATACCTGTTTCCTCCAGCAGTTCTCTCGACACCGCCTCTTCCAGCGTTTCATCCATATCGACAAAACCACCGGGCAGCGCCCACTTCCCCTGGTAAGGAGGGTTTTTACGCTCAATAAGCAAAACGGATGGCTCATTCCCTGAGTTCTTGAAAACCACCGTATCAACCGTTATGGCCGGCCTGGGATACTTATAAGTGTAGGGCATGATATCATGTTTTTATTGCACCACCCCTTGTTAATAGGACTGGTTTAGTGTGCTAATGTACAAATATTTTTTTCATCAAAACTCCCTTGTTGGTTTGCACTTTAGCCAACCTTGTAACTATCAGGAATAATCAATCTGATTTTCCAAAGTGTTTCCGAAGGCAACTCTATAGCATAGAAGGCTTGCCCCATCTCATCAAGGAAAGAGCACTTTAAGAAGCTAAAATAGTTACTATCATTGTAAAATAACTTTCTGTGTGGTTATCGATTTATCTTCCACAACTGTAACTATAGCTATTCCGGTATAACCATTCATGTTTTCCGCTACAACGGATTTGTTAATTGATTTTCCCAAAGGAATCTGGATTGGAACAAGTGCCTCGGGTCTCGCGCTGTTTAATCCCTTTACAGGTAAAACGAAGCGCTACTTGCACACTCCGGGCGATACAAACTGTATCAGCAGCAACAGTATAAAATGTATTACAAAAGACAAAAATGGAAATTTGTGGATTGGAACCAATGGTGGCGGGTTGAATAAATTTGATCCGAATACCAATAAATTTATCTGGTTTACTTCTCAAAGCGGCCTCCCCAACGATGTGGTTTATGGTATTTTGGAAGATAATCAGGGAAACCTTTGGCTGAGTACCAACAAAGGCCTGTCAAAATTTAATCCGAGAAAGCGGACTTTTAAAAACTACGATTACAATGACGACCTGCAAAGCAACGAATTTAACACCGGCGCCTATTGTAAAGCCGGTAACGGCAAGCTGTTTTTTGGAGGCATAAAAGGAGTAACTTCTTTTTTCCCGGATAGTTTGGGAAATAGCATCTTTAATCCACCGGTGGTAATCACCCAATTTCTTTTATTTAATAAACCGGTAGCTCTTTCCCGTTTTTTGAACTCCCGGGGGGCTTTGGAATTGAGTTATCGTGATAATGTTTTTGCCTTTCAGTTTGCCTCGCAGGATTATACCAATCCCATGAAAAACAAGTATGCCTACCGATTGAAAGGATTTCAGGATAAATGGATTCATACCAATGCGGCTCAGCGCACAGCTACTTTTACCAATATCGATCCGGGCACCTATGTTTTTCAGGTGAAAGGTACCAATGCTGATGGAATCTGGAGCCGAAACATACTGTCTGTTCCGGTGGTTATCATGCCTCCGTTTTGGCGTACACTTTGGTTTAAACTGGCCCTTGTTTTGACGCTGGTATTGTTGCTTTTGGGGTTTTACCGCAGGCGAATCAATCATTTCAAAGCCCAGAAAAAACAAAAAGAAAAATTTACAGAGCAGTTGATGGAATCACAGGAAAACGAACGTGCCCGCATTGCCAAAGAATTGCACGATGCCGTCGGGCAGGATTTGCTGATTATAAAAAACCTCAGTACCATGGCAACCCAACATAAAAATGATGAAAAAAGAAATTATTATTTAAAAGATATCTCTGAAAAATCTCAAAATACCATTGATGAAATCCGGCAAATATCCAGAAACCTCAGGCCTTATTTAATCGAACTTTTAGGACTGACCAAAGCCATTGAAGCCATGATTGAGGATTTGGACAATGCCAGCCCGATCGTTTTTCAGTTCCATGCATCGAACCTTGACGGTTGCTTTGCCGCGAGGCATGAAATACATGTTTACCGGATTGTTCAGGAATGCGTGAACAATATTCTATCGCATTCCGGTGCAGAAGAAGCTGTTATCACGTTAGTGACCGAAAACAACCTGCTTGCCATAACCATCAAAGATGATGGAACCGGCATGGGTGAAAGTGATGAAAAATCTTTTGCCCGGAAATTTGGTTTTGGATTGTCGGGAATTATGGAACGGGTTAGAATACTACATGGTAAATTTGACCTGAAATCTTCTTCCGGCAACGGAACAAAAATTTACATCTCAATTCCAATAAATCATGAAAAATCTGGTAAAAATATTAATTGCTGATGATCATCCGCTTTTCAGAAAAGAACTGAAAGACATGCTGGAAGAAGCTGCCCCGGAATTTTTGGTCAGCGAAGCCCAAAACGGAGAACAGGCGCTAACCATGATGAAAAAAGAGTGCTATGATGTGGCTGTTTTTGATGTTGATATGCCGATACTCAACGGCCTGGATGCCGCCAGGGAAAGCAACAAGCTACACCTCGATACTAAAATCATTATTCTGACCATGTATAAAGATGAACATCTTTTTAATCAGGCAATTGATGCCGGGGTAAAAGGCTATGTCCTGAAAGAGAACACGGTTGCCGAGATAAAAAATACCATCCGAACCGTGTTGGACGGACATTATTATTTTAGTCCCGCGATCTCTGATTACTTAATGAACAGAGAACGTAAAACACTTGAAAAACAGAATGAAACGACAAATATTGAAATACTTACAGCTACCGAAAAAAAGATTCTTAAACTTATTTCCGAAAGTAAAACCAGCAAAGAAATTGCAGGGCAGTTATATGTGAGTGTAAAAACGATTGAAAAACACCGCCTCAATATTTGTGATAAGCTAAACATTCAAGGCACCCATGCTTTGATCAAATATGCTTTTGCACACCGGGATGAGATGTGAATTTAACAAGCGTAATATACAAAAGACATCCGGTAACCTATAGCCCACCTACGGAGGGCTTATTATTGATTTGACATTTTTCCTCCAAATATCTTGTCCCTGACGGGACAACCTGTTATCTTAGGTGTTTCAATTTTTCGTCAGCGCATCCAAACAGGAATTAGTCTTTCTTAGAAAACTCGTTATTTTGCAAAGTGGCGTTTTCTTATAGCCAATAATTAGTCATATCGAAACCGAAAAATTAATATAAACGACTAAAACGTTGCATTTTGCAACATAATGTTGTACTTTTGCAGATGTTAATAAAGAATTGTGCTATGTCAACAGCTGTAAGAATTTCTGAAAAATTGGTATCGGAAGCCAAAAAGTATTCTAAAATAGAAAACAGGTCGCTCACGGGACAAATTGAATACTGGTCGAAAATTGGAAAGTACGCCGAAGAAAATCCCGACCTTTCCTTTAAACTAATCAAAGAGTTAATAATAGGACTCTCGGAACTGGATGCAGGTGAAACCACTGAATACACTTTTGGATAGATGTCGCGAAAAGTCATTCAGTCGCGCCTGTTTGCCCGCAAAACAAAGAAACTAAATAAACAGGACAAGCACATCCTTGATAAAGAGGTTCAAAAGCTAATGAAAAACCCTGGGATAGGTGAAGAGAAAAGAGGAGACCTTCAAGGCGTTTTTGTTTATAAATTTAAAATGGGTACTACGCAATACCTATTGGCATACAGGTTTTCGGAAGAACTTATTGAACTTATTATGCTTGGTCCTCATGAAAATTACTACCGTGATTTAAAGGTTTTCTTTAGGTAGTCTTTCATGGAAAACTCATTATTTTGCAAGGTGGCGTTTTCATATAGCAATATATACTAAAAGGCATCCGGTAGCTTATAGCCCACCTACGGAGGGCTTGTTATTGATTTGACATTTTTTCTACAAATATCTTGTCTCTAACGGGACAACAATTTGCTGGTCGGGATTTGCAACAATTTGCTGGTTGGGATTTGCAAATCCCGACCCCATACCCCATATCAACAACCAACAGCCAATAAACAATTCTCAAATCCGTAAATCGTTCATTCCAAAATACTTCTTAAATCATAAATCGCTATTCTGATATCGTCATTCAAATAGAGCCCCCAAAGCAAGCCCCACCGTCATCC
>JANTGU010000028.1 GCA_024762735.1 Bacteroidales bacterium
AAGAATAAGGAGAAAAAGAGCGAAAAATAAAAAAATCCCAGCCCTGCTTTTTTTCCTGAAAAGATAAAAAAGCCCGAAATAATAATGGACACATGCACCAATAACTCGATAGTAATGGGAAGGAAAAGTGCACTCCCTTTAAAGTTTTTAAATTCAAGACTTTCTAAAAATTGAGGGTTTGCTATTGAGTAAACAGCAGTAAACAGGTAATAAGCCAACCCGATCATTCCGTAAACAATGAGCAATAAAGCTGCTGCCTTTACCATGAAAGGCAAGGATTTTGAAGGAGTGTCACCCGTAACGTCGCTTCTATTTTCAATGGCTTTGGACACTATTTCAAAAATTTTAGGTTTTTTGCGTAAACATACACGAAGAGGGCGGTGAGCACCACATCAAAAAACGGGAATGGCATACCGGTAAGATACAAGGTTGCTACTATTAGCAAGAATATTTGAGAAGCGGTGTAGAGATGAAATCCTGTTTTTCGCCCGTTCCACATCAACAAAGCACCGGCAAAGGAGATACCGTACAAAATGGTTTGGAAAAGGAAAAAATTTTTATCGACATTCATAAACATCGACAAGTCCATGTCCATTCCAAAAAACTGCACATTATCCTTGCCCTCGAACGTTTGTCGAATAAAGTCAATCATACCATAAACCACGAGGTTTGACAGCACGGAAAGGCCGCCATATATCATCGACAGTATTAAAAACACCTTAAATGCCGGAGACCTCTGCCCTGCTTCCGTGGCCATATTTTTTTCTTCTTCCATATAGTTCATTATCCTAAATTCCCAACTACTTTTTCAACTTCATTTAATATTTCGCACGATTTTACCACCTCTTTCATGGTGTTATGGTCTTTGTACAAGGGTCTGTCCACCTCCAAAAAATCAACGTGTTTACGAACAACCTGATGGGCTTTGGTAACCCCTGCCCCAAATTTATATTCTCTAAAATCAAGTGCCTGGGCGGCAGCCATGAATTCAATGCCCAAAATTCCATACGCGTTATCCAGGATTTGAAAATTTTTAATGGCGGTATTCATGCCCATCGAAACAAAATCTTCCTGGTCGGCTGCTGCCGGGATAGACTGGATAGCAGCCGGTGCCGATAAAATACGCTGTTCTACTATTTGCATATCGGCGGTGTATTGGCTCAGCATCAGTCCCGAAAACATACCGGCTCCTTTGGTAAGGAAAGGGGGTAACCCGGCACTGAGGGCAGGGTTGTTCAAACGGTTAAGGCGACGTTCGGAAAGTACACAAACCATGGTTATGGCCATGCCTGCCATCTCCATGGGCAAGGCCACGGGTGTTCCCTGGAAGTTGGCACCCGAAAGGGCAATGTCATCTTCGGGAAAAAAGATAGGATTATCGCCCACGCCGTTCAGCTCGATTTCTACCTGCGAGCGGGCATAACCGATGGCATCGTGCGCTGCTCCAATCACCTGCGGCGTGGAGCGCATGGAGTAGGCATCCTGTACTTTGTGTTCCACACGTTCTTCTTTTAAATCGCCCCCTGCCACCAGTTTCCCAATGGCCATGGCCGAACGGATAGCACCTTTGAAACCGCGTGCCTCGTGAAGTCGTGCGGTGTAAGGCCCCATGTTGGCTTTAAGGGCTTCCAGCGACATGGCAGCAGCAATTTCGGCTTGCTTTAACCAGTTTTGGGCATCATGTAAAAAGAGGGCGCTCATGGCAGTAAGCACGTTGGAACCGTTGATGGTTCCCAACCCGTCGCGAGCCATCAATCCCGGGGGGGTGATGCCGGCACGTTTCAGTGCCTCTTTTCCTTCTAACAGTTCTCCTTTGTAATAGGCTTTTCCCTCACCCATCAGCAACAGAGCAATTTGCGCCATGGGGGCCAGGTCGCCAGAGGCACCTACCGAGCCTTTTTGACAAACGTAAGGGGTAACCTTTTTGTTGAGCATCTCGATTAAAAACAGGGTTACCTCGGGACGAATACCCGAGTTGCCGTGGGCATGTACGTTAACGCGTCCTAACATGGCAGCACGCACATAATCGAGCGGCATGGGATCACCAATACCGGCAGCATGATTATAAATAAGGTATTTCTGAAATTCCTTTACCTGCTCATCGTTGAGCACCACTTCCGAAAATTCACCAATGCCGGTATTAACGCCATACATAATTTCGTGGGCATCAATTTTTTTTTCGAGCATGGCCCTGCAAATTTTTATCTTTTCCAAAGCATCGGGATGAAGTTCAACCTTTTTATGGTTTCGTGCAACCTCTACTACATCGTGGATGGTAAGGCCGGAACCTGTTATTACAAGTGTCATGGTTTTATCATTTTTGAAAAAAGCGAAATTAATTAATTTTATTTACACGCTTTTTCTTAAACCAAAATAAATACTATTTTTGCCGCGCTTTAAAAAAACAGGAAAATTATGATGCTCGAGAACGAATTAATGACCCTTGAAGAAATTGAAAATCATGTGGCTAACGAAACAGCTGCCATGGTTTACTTTTATAACGATAACTGTGCCCCGTGCCACAGCCTGAGACCTAAAGTTATCGAAATGGTAAAAAATGATTTTCCCAAAATGAAGCTGGCATTTGTAAACACGCTTAAATATCCTGAATTACCTGCCCGCTATCATGTTTTTGCCAATCCAACGCTGATTACCTTTTTTGATGGCCGCGAGTACAAACGCGAAAGCAAATATATTTCCATTCCACAACTTTCCGAAAGCATTGCAAGGCCTTACGGTATGATTTTCGAGAATTAAGTATCAAGATAACAATTTATTAGTGGATAGTTATAGCTGCTCACGGTTGAAGTCGGCTTATTCAAACAGGGTTTCAGGATTTATTTTTATTAGATCTTTCCAATGTAAACCCGAGGTGCCTGTCAATAATATTTTGTAAGGATTATATTTTGCCTTAAAAGATGCCATGCCTTTGGTTGAGCGACTTTGTCCGCTTTTTACTTCTATACCTATTATTTTATTGCCTTTTTGAAGCACAAAATCAACTTCTTCATTCCGGTGACGCCAATAATATACTTTATAATTTCCTTCGTCAGCCTTGTTTACAAGATGAGCACCAATGGTTGATTCTATAATTTGTCCCCACCTTACAAAGTCCTTTTGAACTTCATCAAAATAGTTGGGTGATAAGGCTGATATAAAGGCCATGTTTTTTACCTGCCATTTTGGAGAAGAGGCTTTTTCGCGGTATGTTTCTTTATAATATTTGGGAATACCGGTGATTAACCCAGCAGTATCCAAAACATTTAAATAATGGGCAATGGTGGTGGTGTTGCCCGCTTCCTGCAACTGCCCCAACATTTTTGTATAGGATAATATTTGTGCCGAATAATGAACTCCCATTTCAAAAACTTGTCGCAACAAAGCAGGCTTGTTAATTTGCGACATCATTAAAATATCTTTTGACAGGGTTGCTTCAATTAGTGCGTTTTTTATGTACTCTTTCCAGCGATCCTCCTGGTTTATTAAAATAAATGATCCGGGATAACCCCCAAACCACGCGTATTGTTCTTCCTCCATGCCAAAGCATTCGTGCATTTCTGTAAAACTCCAGTGAGGTATTTTTATTAGCTCAAACCTGCCTGCAAACGATTCATGCAAACCCTTTTGCACCAACAGACCGGAAGAACCGAGGAGTATTACTTTCAGGTTAATGTTGTTAAAGGTATCAGCATCCCAAAGTTTTTTTACAATCTCACTCCAGTTCTTAACTTTCTGCACTTCATCAATGATTAACAAAAACTCATTAGGGGCACTGTTTTTCAACTCTATGCGGGCGGCTTCCCATTGTTGTTCAATCCAAACATCATCGGCAGAGGGCACATTATCAACCGTAACATAACGGTAAGGGATGGTAATTTCCTGACAAAGTTGATGAATTAAAGTGGTTTTTCCCACCTGCCGGGGACCGGTAACCGCCTGTACAAATTTTCGCGGTTGTTTCACTCTTTCTTTAAGTACCTGAAAATATGGTCTTTTGTATTCCATAATGGCAAAGATAACAATTTACTCAATACACTGAGTAAAATTACTCAATGTACTGAGTAAAAATACTCATTACACTGAGTAAAATGTAAATCTCCTATTTTTTTCTAATCAAATAGAGTCCGTCACGGACGGAGAGCATCACTTTTTCAACGTGACTATCGCTGTTTACCATCTTGTTGAAATCCTGAATACCTTTGGTCTCTTTGTCGGTTTTGGTAAGGGGCTCCAGCACTTTGCCGCCCCAAAGTACATTGTCGGCAAGGATAAAGCCGCCCGGTCTGACTTTTGGGAAGACCGCGTTGTAATAGTCAATGTATTGCTCTTTGTCGGCATCAATAAAAACCAGGTCGAAGGTTTGTTGTAACGAAGGAACGATTGCTGTCGCATCGCCCAACAGCATGGTTATTTTTTTGTCGAGACCGGCCTCCGTGAAAAACCCCTTGGCCATGGTTTCAATCTCCTCGTTGTTGTCGATGGTGATGAGTTGTCCGTTTGCGGGGAGCGCCAAGGCCATGGCCACCGCCGAATAGCCGGTAAAGGTTCCGATTTCAAGAATCGCGGCAGGTTGCAACATCTGCACAATCATTTGTAAAAACTTTCCCTGCACTTTGCCCGAAACCATGTTGGGGTAAAAGGTTTTCAGGTTAGTTTCTCGCCAGATTTTGTGAAGGATGGCTGCTTCCTCTCCGGAGTGATCATCCAGGTACTTTTCGGTTTTGCTGTTGATAAATGGCATGGGTGTTGACTGTTTTTTACCTTAATGAAGGATTGTTTAGTTGGAAAATAACGGTACAAATTTAAAAATACAAGGTTATTTTTAAACTTTTGCTTTAAAAATACAAGGTTAATCCTGTTGGGCTACCTGTTTTTGCTTTCGTAAATGAGCGTGCTTAAATTTTCGGGGGCAAAAGTTTCGTTGGCTACTTCTAACAGGTTAGATGGTGTTAACCGGTTGATGATGTCGATGTTTTCTTCAAATGTTTTAACCCTGTCGCGATAGAGGTGTGAGCGCGCCATGCTTAACATCTCATTGACCGGCACTTCGTAACTGATGGCCATTTGTCCGATGAATTGTTTTTGAGCCCGGTCGAATTGCAGCGTACCGATTTGCTTTTTGCTTAAAAGGTTAAGCTCTTTTTTAATCAGCTCGATCCCTTTGTTGATATGTTTTGAATCGGTACCAAGATAGACCGAAAAAACGCCCGTATCAGAATAGGGCTGGTAGTAGGATTCAACCTGGTAGGCAAAGCCATATTTTTCGCGAATACCCATGTTGAGTCTCGAGTTCATGGCAGGACCGCCCAGCAGGTTGTTCAGCAGCATCATGGCCGGTTTTTTCTCGTCCAGACGTGAACAGGCTGTCGTTCCAATCATCAGGTGCGACAGGTAGGATTCTTTTTTAATCGTTTTTTTTGAAGGGTGGTAATACCAGAACGGGGTACGGATGTTTTGAGTTTCTGACCGGGCAGGCATTCCAAAGTATTTTTCAGCCAACCTAACCAGTTTATCGAAGTCGATATCACCCACCGAGGCCAGCACCATATGTTGGGTGTTGTAATGATTTTTTAAAAATCTTACAATATCTTCTCTATAAAAACCCTTCACCTTATCCACTGTACCCAGGATATTTCTCCCCAGCGGATGGCCGTTAAAAATCAAGTCTTCAAAGTCGTCAAAAATAAGTTCGGCAGGTGAATCGTTGTACGAATTTATTTCATCGATGATGACCTCTTTTTCCTTTTTCACCTCTTTTTCAGGGAAGACCGAATTAAAAGCCACGTCGGCAAAAAGCTCCAGCGTGCGTTCGTAATAGGGTGAAAGCAATGAAGCGTAAATTACCGTTTCCTCTTTGGTTGTGTAGGCATTGAGTTCACCACCCACATTTTCAATTCTGCTTAAGATGTGCCAGGTTTTTCGCTTGCGGGTTCCTTTAAAAATAAGATGCTCGATCATGTGAGCCAGGCCATTCTCACTTTCCGATTCATCGCGCGAACCGGTTTCCACCATCAGCCCGCAATGCGACACCATGCCTTTTTTAGGCTTGTGAATAATTTTAATCCCGTTTGCCAGGGTATGATATTGGTATTCCAATTTTCAGTTATTCATTTAATTAGCCGGCAAAATTAAGAAGATTAGCCTCCGAAATGATGCCGGAAAGATTTTTTGTTAATTTTACGGTAAATAAAAAAGGTATGGCATTAAAGTTAACAAAGCGGTTTTATCAGAATCTGGAACATAACATCAGTTTACTGGTTTTGAATTTTATTTATGTTTTCGTATGGGGATTTACCACGGGTAAACTGGAACAATACGGGTATGGTTTCATTTTTTCCCTGATTTTTATTTTTGCCATTCGCGCCATCAAGCAGCACAACTCGCGATTATATTATTTTTCGGCAGCGGCAGTCATTATTTTTTGGTTATCGTTCTTTTTTGAACTCAAATACTTTATAGTGATTTCGTACCTTTTCTCGGTGTTATTTTTTATAGTGGTGGTGGTGCTGTCAGTAATCAAACTGGCCAAAGCCAGGGAGATATCGGCTATCGAGTTTATTGAAGCGGTGAATATTTACTTTTTTCTGGGAATAATTGGTTCAATTCTTTTATCAATTGTTTATTGGTTCTATCCGGATGCGTTCAACGCGAGTGTTCCGCTAACAGCTCCCGCTGATTTAATCTATTTTAGTTTTGTAACTTTAACCTCCCTCGGGTATGGCGATATTTCGCCAATAAACCCGATGGCCAGGAGCATCGCTATTTTTCTTAGTTTTTCGGGGCAGATATACATAGCCATGATTATTTCGATGTTGGTGGGTAAATACCTGAATGCAAAATCGAAAGATTAGCCGCTGAATATTGTTGTTGAAAGCGTGAACATCCTTGCCCAAAAAAGCCCGCACTCTATGGAGTGCGGGCTTGTCAAGAACCAAATTTCCTACCTTTGGTTAATTATTTTGATCAATCATTATTCCGTTTCTATTTTCTATAAACCACAAAATTCAAGTAGGTATTCACCAGGCTTCCACTGAGATCCCACGCCCTTATTCTAAAATAGCCATAGTTTTTTTCGTAGGTTAAAATAACCGGCCCACTGGTTCGTAGTGCATTGGCTACCACTAAATAGGCCTTGTCAGAATTATAGCTATCGAAGGTAATTTTGTACACACCGGTACTCTCCAGTGTAGAAGTAAAGCCACTGGTTGATTCGGTTGAATAATAACTCCCGTCACTATCTTTCAAGCTGCCGTAGATGTAGGGTTTCAGGTCGGCATCGGTGCCGCTGACGGGAGCGGTTATTTTGTTATCGAATAAGGCAACCCCATTCTTATAAACTATAATAGCATCACTCCTATGATTCATATCATATCCGTATCCAATAACAAATAACCTATCAGTATCAGTCCACCCCGTAACATCTGCCGGTGTGTATGTTGTGTTATAGGATCCCAGGACAACTTCCCTGTATGAGGGTGCTGATACACCGGTTCCTGCTGCAAATGATCCATCCCCACTTGCAATTGAGTTCATGCCTATTGCTGTTGAATTACTTCCCGAAGCTAATGTTCCAAATCCCATAGCAACAGAATAATTGCCAACATTTACATCATCCCAATTACTATTAAAAACTCTACCAACTCGAAAGGCTGCCTTATACGGATTGAAAAACATCCGCGTTCCGTATCCGGTTACTTCCGTATCGATTGTATTACCCGACCCTTGTGCACCGGTGACCAAAAAACCATCTGTTCCATTAATTCGTACAGCACCATTGTCGGCAGTGATATTTTTACCTGCTCCTGAGCCTCCTTCATCGTAGGCTTGGTCTAACGTATTGTTAACACCCACATCATCATCTGCCGGCCTCCATTTGGCACCGTTCCAACTTAATATTTGGCCTACCAACGGGGCATTTGTAGAAACATCCACATCGTTATGAGTATCAATAGAACCTGCTGCTGAAACCGGAGCATTTACCCACGATACCGTATCATTGCCATTGGTTTGCATAAGCTGGCCTGCCGTGCCATCGGTTAACGGCATAAAATATTCATCGTTGATGTTTATGCGGCCGTTTTTGTAAATAGTAAGGGCGTTGTGCTTTGCACTTGGAGAGGCGCCGTTGCCAACGACAAACAATCGGTCTGATGTATTCCATGAGGTTGAGCTTACAGGTGTATAATCGGTATTGTTTGAGCCCATTGATGTTTCCACATAAGAAGGTGCGGTTGTGGATAGGCCCATTGCAGTTGAAATTTTCCCGGAGGCAATCGTGGTATTCCCTATCGCTGTAGAAACAATACCGGATGCAAGCGTACCAAAACCCGTTGACAAGGAATAATCACCGGAGGCGATTGTATTATAACTCAAAGCTGTAGCATAACGGCCGCTGGCTTTTGTTTCGTAACCCATTGCCACAGAATAAAGCCCAATATTTATACCATCCCATTGGCTAGCGTTTACATACCCTGCTCTAAAAGCCGCTTTATATGGATTAAAAAACATTCTTGTACCTTCACCTGTTACTTCATTGTCAATTGTATTTCCTGAAAATACTGTCCCTGTAACCAAAAACCCATCGGTACCATCCACCCTCACGGCACCGTTATCAGCGGTAATATTTTTACCTGCACCTGCACCACCCTGGTCGTAAGCTTCATCAAGGGTGTTGCTAATCGTAGAAGCATCTATCCAGCTCACTGTATCGTTACCGTTGGTTTGCATAAGCTGGCCTGCCGTGCCATCGGTTAACGGCATGTAATATTCATCGTTGATGTTCATACGGCCGTCCTTGTAAATGGTTAAGGCGTTACTTTTATTGCTTGAAGAGGTGCCATTGCCGATAACAAACAAACGATCAGATATACTCCATGAGTCTGTACCTACAGGCGTATAGTCCGTATTGCTTCTGCCAATAACTACTTCTCCCTGGGAAGGTGCCGTAGTAAACATTCCTAGTGCAAAAGAGTATTGACCTGAAGCTGTTGCATAATATCCTAATGCTGTTGAATTAAATCCGGATGCAAGCGTGGCTTCTCCCAAGGCAGTTGAATGTGAGCCCGATGCAACTGTATTTGACCCCATTGCAAAAGAAACACCACCTGATGCTTTTGCACCTTCACCGGCCGCAAATGAGCGATAACCTATATTAGCATCATCCCATTGGGTACTGTTTACATACCCTGCCCTGAATGCTCCTTTATTAGGGTTAAAAAACATTCGGGTTCCGGCACCTGTAATCTCGTTATCAATTGTATTTCCCGAACCAAATGTTCCGGTTACTAATAAGCCGTCAGTCCCATCCACCCTCACGGCACCATTATCAGCGGTAATACTTTTGCCGGCTCCGGCACCACCCTGGTCGTAGGCTTCATCCAACGTGTTGGCGGTGGTTGACCCAATAGGAAACCATGTATTATTAGTGCAATAATAAAAAGTGCTGTCGTCGGTAACATAAACCAACAGCCCGTTGGCCGGGTTTTGGATATTGTCGCGCTGGGTGGCGGTCATGCGCGGGATAAGGATACCTGCCGTGTCGGATTTTATATCCAGCATGGCAGATGGATTGGCAGTACTGCCATCGGTGTTAATCGCAACCTGACTTATGGCCGGTGCTGTTATTAACAAGGCCACAAATAAGAAATAATAATAAAGCTTTTTCATAATGGTTGGTTTTTGTGGTTTTCAATGTACTAATATGTTCTTTAAAGGACTTCCAGAGATTTAAGCTCCCGTTCGCCATCAAATAAAATATTCAGGTTGAGTTTTCCTTTGAAATCACTGTTTGAAACCTTGACAATATTTGTATTTGAAAATGGTTGTGTCAACATATGCTTGTGTTGATGATTGTAAATAACAACTTCACCTTTTTCAATGATCTTATCAAACTGAATAAAAACGGCTGTACCAATGTTGTAAACTAAAAGCATTTTTCGAAGTAAGAATGTGACTACAAAGAAATGGTTATCCTGACATGAATGCAAGAAAAACAGGTCATCAAAAGGTCATCAATACCAAAAAAACTGAAACGCGTCAAGCAGCATCCCAACAGGCTTGTAAACAGTTTGGACAACCTGTAAATAACTGTATTAATGAATTTTATATATTTCTATTTTATAATAACAGCATGAAACTGGTTTCAAAATCAATTTATTTGATTACTTTTACCCAATAATAAAGTAATCAATGAAAGTTAGCAAGGCGGTTTATACTCTTTCTTTGATCATCATTTTTTTGTTTTCGACAGGTGCAGGTTTCCCGGCCTTCGGGAAGGAGTCACATCCGTTACCAGGGCAAATTACTGATTCAACAGTCAGCAATCTGATACACGAAATTAAGATTGCAGGCGACCGGTTTCCTGATCGGGCTTTAACCCACAGCAAAGAGGTCATTGAAATTGCCAACCGGGAAAAGAACAAAGATTTGTTGCTTCTGGGATACTATTATGCCGCCCAGGCCTTTTACATGCTTGACAATTTAGATTCTTGCTATCTTTATTCACAAAAAGCACTGGGGCTGAATGCAACAAACGACACCCTTACCTCGCGTATTTATAACAGGCTAACCATTCTTGAACGCAACTATGGTCATTACACCGAGGCGCTAAATGCCGGCCTTAAGGCATTAAAATTCTCCAAACATGCCGGCGATTCAATGTTGATGGCGGAGAGCCGGTTAAATCTGGGTAATGTATACAGGAACCGTGGAAAATTAAATGATGCCATTAAGAATTACTTTGCTGCCTTAAAAATATTTGAGTCGAACAACGACTCAACTGATTTGGTAAGGGTTTACGGCAACCTGGCCAACACTTACATGGACATAGGCAACAGCAACAAAACCAAATTGTACTTTTTAAAATCTATTAAGTATGCCCGCCACCTTGGTTACGATACCCGGCACGGCGATCCGCTAAACAATTATGGTGCATTTTTGTATGATGAAGGAAAATATGACTCGGCATTATTTTATTTTGATTCGGCACTCAGAATTTACAAAAAAACCGGCATGCAGGATGCCATGGCTGCCGGCTATGAAAACGTGGGCATTACCCTTGTATATTTAAATCAGCAAAAAACCGGATTGCAGTATTTGCGTAATGCCTTCACCATATTTGATTCGTTAAACCTGGCGCGTGATAAAATAAGCGTGCTGCTTGACCTTGGACTGGCGTTCGAAAAAACCGGCAACAACGATTCAGTCCTGTATTATTACACCCGGGCTTACCAATCGTCAAAATCCATTGGTTATAGTTACGGGATTAAAACATCCTTGTATAAACTGTACCAAATCAACAAGAAAACAGGAAATCATCAGCTGGCATTGAACTGGCATGAGCAATACATGCAATTTAAAGATAGCGTTGAAAGCGAACACCTTAAAAAGAATTTACAAGAGATAGAGGCAAAATACAAAAGTGTTAAACAGGAAAAAACCATCCTGGAGCTAAAGGAGAAGGAGCTGATAGAGCAATCGCGGCAGCGCATTGTGCAGTTTATTTTTGGCGTGATAATAACCATTGTCCTTTTTTTGGCCATTCTATTTTGGCTAAAGCGCCAAAAAGATATTCAAATCCATCGTCAGAAAATGATGACCCTTAAAAACGAGAAAGCCTTGGTGGATGCCGAAATAGCTCAAAAAAAACTGGAAACAGAAAAGTTACAAAACGATATTGAATTCAAAACCCGTCAACTGGCAGGCCATGCTCTCAACATGATGCAGAAAAACAAGCTGCTTCAGTCCATTAGCACCGACATCGAGGCTAAAATGAAATCGCCGGATTGCGGTGACAAGCAAGCCATGAAGCAAATCTTAAGGTCTGTTCAGCAGGGGTTGAATATTGACAAAGACTGGGATTTGTTTAAGATTTATTTTGAACAGATTAACGAGCGCTTTTTCGATAAGCTCAAGGATATTAACCCGGCGTTAACATCCAACGATTTTCGTTTGTGTGCCCTTACCAAACTAAACCTGAGCATCAAAGAGATGGCTTCGGTACTCAACATCTCGCCCGACAGTTTAAAAAATGCCCGTTACCGTTTAAAGAAAAAACTCAAATTGGGCTCTGACGAAAGCCTGAATACTTTTTTGAATAACTTGTAGAGGGAAATTAATAAGGATGTTTTAGCGGTGCACAGTTGCAAACCATGCGGGAGGATGATATGGCCTTTGTACTTGATTCAGGTTGCAAACCTGAATCAGCTGAAAGAGGTATTTTAGACTGGATGAAGTGATACCGGGTCTGGCTTAACAATGCAAACTCCAAAAATCAATTTATTATTTAAAATTGACACTATATTAATCGCTTACCTAAATTAAAACACATAATTTAAAACTGAAATTTAAATCATGTGTTTTAATTTTATTGAACTGATAAAAGGGAACGAGGACTATCTCCTTTCTCCATGGTATTACTTTTGCCTTATCACCTTGATTACTTTTTGATGGTTTTGCTGCTGCACTTTAACAAAATAAATCCCCGTAGGCAAAGCGGTAAATGGAAGCACTTGTTCAGAGTCAATAGCCACATTCAGATAAAAGACTTTTAAACCCAATGTATTGTAAACCGAAACGCTGCTACCATAAAGACCGCTTCCTTTTAAAACCATGTTGCCCCTGGTTGGGTTGGGATAAGCCATGATACTATTTTCCCAGTTATTTTCTTCCGTTCCGTAGGTGCTAACGGTATAGCAATCGGAGGTGTCGGCACAGGTTCCCTGTGTCACTGCCACGGCAAAATGTCCGTTGCTTGTGGCTGTAAAAACCCGGTTGGTATCGCCCAATATGGGCTCAAAACCATTGTCGCAATCGAGCCACTGGTAAACTGCGTTTTCAGCGTTGGCAGTCAACTCCAGCTCGTTTTGAGTTACCGAAACGTCCACTTTATTAACGGTGAGGTTAATGGTAATGATGCTATCGCAGCCGGCTGCATTGGGAATGGTGTCAGAATAAACACCACTTTCGGTCCATATATAATTACCGCTTGGCGAAACATAGCTGATACAAGCCTCTTCGGTTATGGTATCAGAAGTTTCAATACAAATAGCGTCAATTTCAATCAGGTTGCCATTGGGATATCCATTGCAGGCCGTCACCCTGATGCTGTCGTTTACCGGATCAAACTCAAAAACCCCGCCTGAGCTACAGGCTCCTAAATAAGTGGTTCCATACATTTTCCCGTTGGAGGCCTGGAGCAAACTCCCCAACGGATAGCTACCCACTCCATCCCCAAGGCTTGCCCTTTGAACAAGTGTATTATTGGCTATATCATACGAAAAAACCGTTCCTACATTTCCATTCTCACCTCCATAACTTGTTGTCCCGTAAAGCTTGCCATCGGTTGCCTGTATCAGGCTTCCTTTTGGCCTTTTGCCGGTTTCGTTGTTTACGAAATCAGCTTTTTTAAAAAACTCGCCGGTTTCAATATTATATTCAAACAGTACGCCATTATCAGCAGTTGTTCCTCCTTGATAAGTGAGCCCATATAATTTCCCGTTATCTGCCTGCATTACACTTCCATAGGGATGAGTGCCGTGCTCGTGTTGGTAATATC
>JANTGU010000029.1 GCA_024762735.1 Bacteroidales bacterium
TAGTTCACGAATTTTGCTTCTACCCCTTCACAACAACTCGTGCACTACCACAAATGCTTTGCCTGACAAAAATATAATTAAAAGCAGCGCCTCATTAATGTTTTGCCGTACTTTTGTCAAAGCTTTTTATATTAGCGAGCTTAGTACAAGTTATTTCAAATAATGTAGCATCCATTAACAAACCCATAAATTATGAAATCAATTTTATATATAACAGTCCTTATGCTTTTTATAACCTCATGTGGTAATAATAGTTCTAAAAAAAAGGACATAGCTTATGTGGTTGAAAAGGTAAATTACAACGTTGGACTACCACAAAATAACAAAGTGAAAGATATTACCCTTACCCTTCCGGTGATTGGTAAGATTAGCTTGTCGCAAATGAAAAAAGACAGCACCAACCATTACAGCTTTGAAAACTGCAAGGGAAAAGTAGCTCAATACTCATCCAAAAACAGGCTTGTGGTTATCGACTCGCTGTCGTGTGGCGATGAAGCCCATGTTTACACCATTTATGTTTTGGACAAAGAGGGCAACATCCGCTATGTGGACGAGCAAAAACTGGGGATGAGTCTGATACCGGGGCAACAGGTGTACTGGTATGTACAATCAGAAAAGGTGTATGACTTTACATCAACCCCCGCCAACTTGTCTGTTCGTGCTGACACCCTCGAAACCATTCCCACCAAACAACTTGACCAATCCTTAAAAACCAACCCGCTGGAAGATGCCCCTAACCGGCTTGATTTATGGACGATGAAATTTAAAGGGTTGTGGCGGTTGAAGTAATTTAAATTGAGGTATTGAGTTCAGTTGTTTTGTTTTCAAGTTTTCAATAAAGAAGGTCGTTAGGCCATCTTGTTTTATAATGGCATCTCTCACAGTTGCAAACTGTGAGAGAGATGTGACGTAATTTAGAGGATTATTTCCATAAAAAAAGGCATCCTGTAAAGAATACCTTTTTTTGTCTGTTTTTAAGAAGTGCTTGCTATTTAGGAGCGGTGCCCGTATTTTCCACTGCCTTTCCGAAGTCGAACACCAGCGAAAAGCGCATGGTATTTTGTAACGGGTTTTGGGTGGCATTCATGGGAATTAAATACGAGAAATCAAGCCCGAAGACATTGTAACGAATACCCACGCCAAGGGTAGCATATTTACGGTTTCCTTTGGTCTTGTCTTCTAAAAAGAAACCACCGCGAATGGCCAGCAGCTCGTTGTACCAGTATTCGGTACCAAAAGCCACATTGAACTCACTCATCTCTTCCGAAAAGCCCTGCGGGGCATCGTACCACGACTGGATCATACCGGTAATAGGCGAAACATTATTATCCATGCCGGCTGCTATTTCGTAGCCACCGCCGGGAATCGGGATCGGGTTGCCGTTTTCATCCGTTTTGTAAACCGGAGGTGTGGGAACCAGCAATTTATTTACATCAGCAAAGAAGCTCATTTTGTTGTACTCATCCAACTCGATGGTCAACCTGGGCCCCAGGCGAAAGTTGGTAGGAATAAAGTCCTTTTTAATATTACTCTTGCTGTAGGAGATTTTATTTCCAATATTTGAAATGTTCAATCCCCAGGCAAAGGTGGCAGGTAAGTTATTAAACCAGTTAACATCTTTTTGCCAATATAAAGCCAGGTCTGCCGCTACCGCAATACCGGCGGTTGTTTCAACACCACTCTGTCCGCCATATCCCTGGGTAAGGTTAGAATAGATAAAGCGTCCTGCCACTGCCAACGAAAGGTTTTGGTGTAATTTCCGGGCATAAGTAGCATCCACGGCAAACTCGTTTGGTTTGGCTGTGATGGTTGGATTACCGTCGTTATCGGTAAACTGAATCTCACCCATGGTAAAATAACGCAGGGTAGCACCAAAGGCCGAAAGGTCGTTAAATTTATGGAAATACCCAACGTAAGCCAGGTTGATATCGTTAACCAAATTTCTGAGCCACGGTGTATAGGAGATTCCAAACCCGTTTTCCTGCTCGGCAAAAGCATACTTGGCAGGATTCCAGTGCATCGAAAAAACATCGGGTGTAGTGGCCACACCTGCATCACCATATCCCCCGGCACGGGCATCGGGACTAATCATTATAAAAGGTACCGCAGTAGTAATAACATTTTGGTCGGGGTAAGTAATTTCCTGCCCCATAGTTACCATAGAAACCAGCAATAATCCTGTCAATAGTAAATTTCTCAATTTCATCATTTGTGTTTCTTTTAAAAAAGGTTTGCAAATCTAACGAATAAATTCAATTAATAGTATTCACTCCTTATCAATCCGCCAATTTTATTAGTTTTTGTCTTACGATTTCCTTCGACCCGTTGCTTCCTGATACCACCATTTCATAAATAAACATCCCGGAACCGGGGTCACTTCCTCCATTTACAACCGTTTGCCAGTTAAAAGGAATATCCACTTCCTGGCCGACTCCCGTTAACTCCGTAATCTGTTTACCTATCAGCTGACCGGTTATGGTAAATATACTGATGGAAACATTCAGATTATCTCCTCCTGATTGATTATAAAACTTGAAATTCGTGCTGTTGATAAAAGGATTGGGATACGACATCACGTTGTTTAGCCCCACACTTCCGCCGGTTTTTACATGAAACGATATTTGTTGCATGCCGGAATTGCCTTGTAAATCCCAGGCTCTGAGGGCTGCAGTATGCATCCCGTCGGATAAATCGGTTAAAGGTATTTCAACGGTTCCTGATGTGTACGAATCCAGTTCCGGTGAAAAGTAGCTGTTAACCACCTGAGCATTGGTGTAGTCCTCATCAAGGATAAACAAAATATCACGGCCTATATTCACGCCCGTGTGGCTAATGCCGTTGGGATCGGACAGCCGGGCATAAAGGACGGCATCTTTGCCTACTGCCTCGTTGTTTTTAAACCCGGGTTGGTTAATGTACAAGGTAATGTCAGGCCCTTCGTTATCCGCCACGGCATCCTGATCGATGCCCCCCACCACCAGATTTTCGTAATATCCTGAAGCATCATCATAATTTACACTGTCCACCGCGTAATAACTGATTCGCCCCTGTCCATACTGATAGGCTATCTCTTTAGGCACCACAAAGGTAAACTGAAACTTTCCCTTTGAAACCGTACTTTTCCCGGTATAAAGCAACTTATCAAACAAGGTAAAATCCTGTTTAAAACTCCTGGGATCGTTGGCCCTGGTTTCGTAAACCGATTGTTTGTCAAAAACCTTCGGAAACAGATACCCGTTAAAGTCATCCACCACATCCCCGTTATGCCTGATTTCACCCATCACAGTGATGGTAGCCATCGCTTGCACCGTATCGGTACTTTTCCCCGCGATGGTTTGCATGGAGGTAGTTGCCACTTCATACTTTGGAAAGGCAAGCCTTAGCGCCGGGTCGCCCAACAGGGCAAAATTCAGAAAATTAGTATTGGAAGGCACTTTCGACATGCGCATCAAATCGCCCAGGCGCGGCGGTTCGTTGCCTTCAGTGTTTTTAAGATTATAATAGATACGACTGTTCAAAGCAATATTGGCATGGGCATAAGCCAAACGGGTAGTGGTCATCAGGGCTATGCTGCCCCCGTTTTCATTTAAGAAGACCTCTTCGCCGGCTGATAAGAAGAGCGGATCGTCAAAACGGCTAAACTCGCAAGTGGCCGTGATAAACAGCGGCAACCGGTTATAATTATCAAAACTTCTGATAGCGGGCATGTCCAAAATATGTTCTTCTGCCCAGCCGGTAAGCCCTCCATGACCCGTATAGTTAACAATCAGCGCGCCTTCATCCACCTGCTGTTTGATGGCTTCGTGGGCATCAGGGTATCGATAGCCACCCGAAATTTTTTCACGAAAGTAAGCATCCGCATAAATTTTATTGATGTTCAACTCGGGATAGGCCGTATCAACAATGGCCACCAGACTTTCCGCCTGGGTAAGGTGCAGGTTCATATCCTGGTCGTCGGCCACAAAGCAGATGGTGTTACGCCAATCGCGGCACACAGACTGTGAAGCCTCGGTATAGTTTTTAATCTTGGCAAGCACCACATCGGCCTGTTTAGGGGTAGTAACAGGCAACCTGCCTATGCCCACATCCAGGTCACCCACCGAGTTAAATCCTTCGTCGTCATCCAGCAAGCCAAAAAAGTCGTCGGTGGCAAACGAGGTGGTAAACTTAAGCGACTCCACCGATTCGAAAGTGGGCACCATGCTGTTGTTGCCTTCCACCCTGTTTTTATAATCGAAGGAGGCATCACCATAAAAGAGCACGTAGCCGGGTTTGGTGCCGAAATTACCCCTTTTGTACAACATCCGAACAAAATCGCGAATGGCACTAACATCCTGCATTCCGGAGGAGAACTCGTTGTAGATTTGCCCGGTCGTTACTACCTTTGATACCAACTGATCTTTCTGCTCATGCAATTCAGCCAGCTGTTGGGCCTGCGGCAGAAACAGTTCGGGTGCTACAATAACAAGGTTAAGGTTACCAATGCCATGCAAATTTTGATTGGGAATTTTTTTAGCCGTTACCGGTGATAAAAACCGGGTGCCGTCGAAGGCGGCAAATCGCTGGTTCACCGCACCCTGAACCGTAAAAGCGGCCTCTGTTCCCGAGCGTTCCAAAGCCATGGCTTTAGCATTGGTAACATCTGTCAAATCCCAAACGACAGCATTTTGAGGAACATCACTCATTTCAAACCGGTACACGTTATCGGCATTCATCGAGCGGTGGTTGCAAAACAGCATCTGACCCTCCCGCCATTTCAGACTGCATTCGGCATTCAGTTCAAGATAATCAAGCCAGCCTACCGCGGACAAGTCATCGGTTGCTCTGATAACTTCAGCAGTTAATTTTTCGCTATCATCGACAAACGTTCTGGTTTTGGTAACTTCTTTGGCATAATACCCCGAGTTGGGACCCACATAATTAATACGTGAGGAGTCAAGCACCTCACGTCCGTTTACTTTTACTCTGAAATAGGTAAACTCCACGCCGCGCGCCACCACGTGCATCTTGATAGAGACGGGTTTGGTGATTAGACGATTGGGGAAATCGAAAACAAACTGACGACGGTTGGTGTCAATGGTAAAGCGTTCACCCAGCCAGAGTTTTCCTGAGAGTGCGACATTTTCCAAATCGTTATCTATGGTAGCAAAATTATCAAACGAGTTAAAGGTTTCTTCGGGCGGATCAGCGGGGACTGTTGCTTCGGTAATCCTTTTACCAAGCGTGTCACCAACGGTTAAAAAATAAAAAGTGGTATCGGAGTAAATATTATTCTTGTGCTCGTATTTTCCTGAAAACGGGTTATAACGCCAAATCACGGGTCCTTGCGCTGCAAACAAAATGTAATCATCCGGGTTAAAAACCCCGTCTTCCTCTCCCACTACTTCAATGGCATCTTCCATCAAATCGTCGGCTCTTTCAACATCATTGGCCTCGGGAAGCATGCCGGTGTATTGTCCGTAGAGCTGTATCTTTTTCGGGTTGATGTTTTCCACATCCATACCCATATCTTGCAAATCGGAATAGGTAAGCTTGTAGATTCCGGAGGTAAGGACTCCTATTTTATACCAGTCACCCGCATTAAGCACCGACACGGAGCGATACTGATGCAAAGCTGTCTTTTCAGGTTTATTATTTTCTGAAACCACAATTTCGGTAATCAGGTTAAATTTTTTCAACCTGATAATTTGACCTCCTTGTTTTTTCATCGGCAAAACAAATACTCTTGCTTCTCCCTTATGGTTTTGGATTCTAATTTGAAAATCTTCCGAAAGAATATCTTCATCAGCATAATGTTCCGTGGTAAAGCCAAGGGTATCTTCTTCGATGACCTCAACAGAAGCTTTTATGGTTTGATTTGGTGAAACTGCAAAAGCAGTGCTGTAGCAGGGCAGCGTGGCAAAATCACGGTGGGTAACCGACCCCTCGAAAACAGGATAGACCACCCGGTAATTGCTGCCGGCCTCCACACCGTCAGTCAACCAGTGAATTGAAACCGGCTGCACCTGCTGCGCCCAAGCCAACACGGGTAAAATTAAAATCAATATAATAAAGAGTCGCTGCTTCATGCCATCCTGGTTTTTTCTACTATTGTTTATTTGGCTAAGATAAGTTTTGAACGCCGGGTACCCACACTTCCATCGTTATTTACCACCTTCAGGTTGCAAATGTACAAACCCTTGGCCAATTTCTCGCCCCCATCGGAATCACCATTCCAAACCAACCGCGAAGATACATATCCTTCAGGAGAATAGTCCTGCCTGATGGTTTTAACCAATCGGCCATCGGCTGCATAAATAAAGAGGGATACCTTTACGGGATGATCGGCCTGATTGTGCGCGAAAACAAAAGTGGTTTGATCGTAAAACGGGTTGGGGTAGTTGTACAACGATTCAACATCCACCTGAGACGCAGAAACCACTCTAAAGTCGATGCTGGCTTCCGACGAGTTATTATAAATATCCCACACCTTAAGGTTCAACGTGTGCCACCCTTCGGTCAGATTGTGGAAGGGATACGAAATAACACCTTTATTATAACGGTTAACATCGGAGTTGTAAAAATCGTTGAGGATGTATTTATTTTCTGTTTCACCATCGATGGTAGCCACAATATCATGGCCTATCCCGTTTCCGGTGGTATTGATGCCACTTTCATCCTCCACATAGGCAAGCAATACAGGGTTTTCGTTGGTAACACCGCCCGGTGCAAAAAGGGTATCGTTCATATAAAGGGTGATGTCGGGTCCCTCGGTATCGCCTTCCGCCCCCTCATCAAAACCACCGATAATAATGTTTTCGTAATAACCAACCCCATCCTCACTGTCGCTGTTAAAATAGTAGCTGATTCGACCCTTGCCGTAATTGTACCCGATGTCTTTGGGCACCACAAAATCAAAACTAAAATGTCCATCTTCAATGCTGGCACTTCCACTAAAAATAATACTTCGCCACAGGTAAAAATTCTCCGGCTGGCTGCCACCATCGGTACCTTTTGTCATGATGCTGCTCTTTTTATCATAAATAGTAGGATAGATGATTCCGTTAAAGCCGGTCACCGTGTTTTCGTTTGCATCTACAATATCGCCTGACACCGAAACATGTTGCAAAGCCCTGATGGTATCATACTCGTTGTCCACCACCACATGCTGATTTATTTTCAGGGTTCGTGCTTCAAAATCGGGATAGGCAAGCTTTTGTGCGGGATCACCAATTAAGATAAACTTCCGGTCGTTATCGCCGCCTACCACTTTGGAATTCATGATCACATGTCCGAAAGTAGGATATTCACCCTCTGTTTTGGTAAAGAGGTTGTTTTTAAAGATGGCCATATTCAATGCAAGGTTGGCACTGGCGTAAGTAGCCCTTGTGGTTGAAAAGAGAGCCACTCCGCCCCCGTTGGGATTTAAAAATACCTGCTCGCCGGCTGACACGCGAGCCGGGTCGTCGTAACGACTAAACTCACAAGTTGCCGTGATAAAGGTAGTCAGTTTGTCCCAATTGGTCCACGAGTTGATGTCAGCCAGCTCCAGGAATCGCTCGTGGCCAAAGCCAATTTCGCCGCCATGCCCGGAGTAGTTAAAAATCAGTGTCCCCTTATCCATCCGGTTGTTGATGGCCTGGTTAACCTGTGGTGCGCGCTGCCCGCTGGGGGTTGAAATCTGATCGTAAGCATCCACATAAATTTTGTCAATATTGATAACCGGGTAAGTTGTTTCCAAATAGTCGGCCAGCGTTTCGGCATCGTGCATGTGACCGTTGTAATCTTCATCATCGGCTAAAAAGGTGATGGTGTTGCGCCAAGGGCCGAATGTTTCGGCCGTTTTCGTGCTGTAATGAATAACCTTGTCAACTGCCATCTGCGCCTGATCTGGATTGTCCACCGGGAACCGGCCAATACCGATGTCCACTTTGTCGCTACCCCCGTTTCCTTCGCCATCATCCAAACACCCGAAATAATCGTCGGTAGCCACCGAATTGATAATATTAAGCGACTCCCACGACTCCCAACAGGGCACAAAATTGGTATTGTCACTTTTTCGGTCTTTATAATCAAAAGAGGCATCGCCAAACAGGAGCAGATATTTTAGCTTTTTCCCGGGATCACTTTCATCGTAAAGTCTTTTGGCAAAGTCGCGGATGGCAGAGATATCCTGAGCCCCAGACGAGAACTCGTTATAGATTTGTCCCGTGGTAACCACAGCATAAGTCATCCCGTCAGTTTCGGCATGATACCTACCAATCCGGTTGGCCTGATCGATAAAATCGGGATGGGTAACAATCAGGTAGTCGATATTCCGGATAGCATGCAGGTTTTGATTGGCAACCTCCTGGTCGAACTCAACGGCTTTAAATTCCGAACCGTTAAATGCTACAAACTCCTTGACCGGCTCTACCATAGTTTTAAAAGCATAGGTGTTGCCCGCATAAGAAGTCTTCACTATTTTAGCATCAACCGGGTCGGTAACATCCCAGATAGTAAGGTCGTTGCTCCCCTGCAGCTTGTATTCGGCCGTAGTTCCATCGGTAAAAATATTCCTGAACATCATCTGGCTACCACTCATAATGAGACTTCTGTGCACATTAAACTCCAAATAATCCAAATAACCCGTGGAGCTGTTGGAGGTTCGCTGATACTGAACTTCAATGTTCAGGTTATCATCCTTTGCCAAAAACGATTTGCTGCCGGTACCCATCCGACCAAAACTATAGCCATTACCGGGTGTTGCCGTAATCGGAATTGTGGTTATGAGTATACCGTTGTCTAAAATTTTAAAGCTGGTTGAAGTGGGCGAGAATGCCGCGAAGCTCCCCCTGAAGTAAGCCGGCTCGGTGGTAATGATATGGGGAAAAGAAAACTGAAACGACTGATCGGCATTAAAATCGAACACCTCGCCAACCCACAAACGGCCTGTAGAGGCAATATTTTTTTCATCCACCTCATGTACCGCATAATCGATAAAAGAGTTGACAGTAACATCGGCATTGGCAGCCGGGGCTTCTTCTTCAGCAATGCGTTTGGCCGGCCGATCCAGTGCCGTGATAAAGTAGTAAGCATAATCGTCGTAAATATTATTCTGATGCCTGAAAGTATTGGTAATTTTATCATGCACCCATTTAACAGGCCCTTGCGCGTAAAACAGCAGGTAATCACCCGCGTTAAATTGGTTATCGTCTTCGCCCACCAGCTTGATGGGGTTTTCAACCAGGTCGTCGTGTCGGAACAAATCGTTTTGCTCGGGAAGCATCCCGCCGCCATTGCCGTAAACAGCAATATTTTTCGGGTTCACCGAAACATCAAACCCCATTTGACTCAGCTCGTTGTAAGTAATCTTATACATGCCACTCTCTGCCACTTTCACTTTGAGCCAGTTTCCTTTTGATAACACCGAGCTGGAAGCATAACTACGGTCCGCAGATTCAGAAGCAGATTCCGGTAAATATTCTGCCTTCACTACTAAATCAAACGAAAGTAGCTTTTCATATTTTTTTGATTCGGGATTCAATCTCACGGGAACAACCTTCACCACGGCAAAGGCCTGCCCACGTGCAATACTTTTTTGAACTTCAACGGAAAAGGAGGTGTCAATTTCTGAATTTGACAATAAATTAATTTCTGCCGCGGATAAAGTACCCGTAGTTTTCGTGTTAAAAGAAACAGAAAGTGAAACTTCTGATGAGTGGATAGGATACTGTTTTTGAAAAAAGGGCACGCGATCCTGATCTTTATAAAAAGCTTCGGAAAACCTCAACCTGTCGAAAGCGTAGTGTTCACCAACGGTAATATGCTGAATTGATTCCCAGTTAAGTTGTTCTTTGAAATGATAATTAATAGCCTGAGCCAACAAAGCTGCAGGAGCAACGGCCACAAAAAGCAGGATAAAAAAGCGAAGTCGGTGCAACATATTTAAGATTTTAATGGTCAAATGAAACGACACTAACAATAAAACGGAAAATGAACAGTTTTATTACCAACGGGTATAAGACCAATTTATTATCGGCATAGTTGTTTGTCAAGTAAGTAAAAAACCTATTTTTGTGCAGCCTTTTAGCAAAAAAGATTGTATCATTGTAGGCTAAAAACCAAAAACCAAATTTTAAAGTGTTAATGTATAAATATTTACGTTTTACTTCCATTTTTACATTTGTTTTAGTTTTATGGGGTACCGGCCGGGCACAGGACGCGGGGTTTTCGCAGTTTTATGCCAATCCATTGTACCTTAACCCTGCTTTAGCGGGAGCTACCGAGTGCGGCAGGTTAAACTTAAACTACCGTAATCAATGGCCTTCGCTTGGTAATGCCTACGTAACGTATAGTGCCAGTTACGATCAAAATATTCCATCCATCAACAGTGGGTTTGGGATTGTCATCATGAGCGACCGACAAGGTGATGGCGCTTTAACACGAAGCAACGCTTCGCTGTTTTATTCTTACAAATTAAAAGTCAGCGACCCTATTGTGATCAGCTTTGGTGTAGAAGGCTCTTTTTATCAGGAACACCTTCAATGGGAAAAATTAACGTTTGCCAGCGATATTGACCCTACCACCGGAAATATCAATCCCAACTCGCAGGAAACACCGCCGTCAAAAACCTCGGTTACTACCCCCGACTTTTCGGCAGGATTAGTTATGAACTACTACGACCAATGGTTTGCCGGTGTTGCCGTAAACCATTTAACCCAACCCGATCTTTCGTTTTACGGCAACACCTCGAGCCCCATGCCGATGAAATTTACCGTTCATGGTGGGGTAAATGTTAACCTTTCAAGTGGAATGTTAGGTAATTTTAGGCAAGATGACTATTTGTTACAAGTTAATTTGCTTTATTTGCAGCAGGAAAAATTTAACCAGCTTAACGCGGGCATGTACCTTAATAAATATCCCTTTGTTGTAGGTGCATGGTTCAGGCATAACTTTAGTAATCCTGATGCAGCCATTGTGTTGGTTGGATTAACCTGGAACCACATGCGGTTTGGATATAGTTACGACTTTACCGTATCAAAAATTGGCGGAAGTTCCGGTGGAGCTCATGAAGTTACTTTTTCATGGGATTTTTGTATTTATAAAGGTCAAAAAAGAAGAACTATCAGGGCAATAAAAGCACCCATGTTTTAGTTATTAAGAATTAGAAAAACAATTAAATTGGTTTAAGATGTTAGATATCAAAAAACTATTGCTATTATTCGTTGGATTTGCAGGCATTGCATTTTTACTCTCCTCGTGTAAAAGCAAGGAACGTTCGCGCACCACGGGAATGGAATTCAACAATCCGCAAAACGGCGGATTCGAGGTGCCAAAAACCACGCCGCAAATTACCGGTCCCGGTCTTCAACTCATCGAAGGGGGAACGTTTGTTATGGGAGCCACCGAGGAAAATCCTTTTTACGAACACAACAACATGCCTCGCAGAGTTACTGTGGGTAGTTTCTATATTGACGAAGCAGAAGTCAGTAACCTCGATTATCAAGAATATATTTACTGGCTAACCCGTGTTTATGGCGAAAACTATCCTGCTGTGGTGCAGAATGCATTGCCCGACACGTTGGTATGGCTTGACAAACTTTCGTACAACGAACCCCTGGTGGAGACCTACTTCCGTCACCCCTCGTACAGAGATTACCCCGTGGTGGGTGTTAACTGGATTCAGGCTAACGACTATGCTAAATGGCGCTCCGACCGTGTTAACGAACAATTGTTGATAGATGCCGGCATCCTCGATTACGATCCCGATCAAAAAGATGATAACAACTTTAATACCGAAGCATACCTGGCCGGACAATACGAAGGTCTTGTTAAAGAAGGTAAAGAAGATTTAAGCCAGGATGGCACCGGAACTCGTCCGGTACGTTTTGAAGATGGTATTTTACTTCCTGATTACCGCCTGCCCACCGAGGCAGAGTGGGAATATGCTGCCTACGGACTGATTGGCAATACCCTTTACAACCGTGTTGTGGAAAGAAAAACCTATCCATGGAATGGGGAAGCCGTTCGTACCGACGAAACAAAATATTACGGCAGTTTCGTGGCTAACTTTAAAAGAGGTAGCGGTGACTACATGGGTGTTGCCGGCGACCTGAACGATGCTGCTGCACTTCCTGCTCCCGTATTTTCGTACTGGCCTAACGATTACGGCCTCTACAACATGGCGGGCAACGTGAGCGAATGGACCATGGATGTGTATCGTCCGCTTTCACATCAGGATGTTTCCGACTTTAACCCCTTTAGAGGAAATGTTGTAAAAGTTATTAAAACGGATATGGATGGCCATGTTGCCCCTAAAGATTCGTTAGGACGCATTGAATATGTAGAAATTGACGAGGCTAAAATTGCCAACAGAGACAACTTCCGCAAAGCCAATAACATCAATTATAAAGATGGTGACTATCAGTCAAGCATCGAAATTGGCTCCGACTGGACCGCAGGTCCTGATAATGAAAACACCACGGGCAACATGTACGAGTATGGTAAAACCAGCTTGATTACCGATAAATCAAGAGTAGTGAAAGGTGGTTCATGGAAAGACGGTGTTTATTACCTAAGCCCGGGTGTCCGTCGTTTTATGGACGAAGACAAAGCATCAGCTACCGTGGGCTTCCGTTGCGCCATGAACAGAGTGGGCAGCCCTGCCGGAAACGGTAAATAGAAAAAACTTACTTATCTTTACCCCGGTTTGCATTTGCTTTCCGGGGTTTTTTATATATGAACAGCATCAAAACATTATACGAGGCTTTTCTCAAATCGTCAGGTATTGCTACCGACAGTAGGGAAACGGTACAGGACAAGATTTTTTTCGCCCTGTCAGGCGAAAACTTTAACGGCAACCGTTTTGCCGAAGCCGCCCTGTCCCATGGCGCCAGGCTTGCTGTGATTGATGACCCTGCTTATCAAAAAAATAAACAGTGTTTTTTAGTGGGCAACACCTTGGAAACGCTCCAACAGTTGGCACTGCATCACCGGAAGCAATTTACCATTCCCGTGGTGGGCATTACCGGTACCAACGGCAAAACCACCACCAAAGAGCTCACAACTGCCGTATTGCAAACCACTTTCAAAACCGTTGCTACCCAGGGAAATTTAAACAACCACATCGGTGTACCACTTACCCTTTTACGCATTCAGGCTAACACCGAAATTGCCGTGGTTGAGATGGGTGCCAATCACCTGGGGGAGATTGACTTTTTATGCAAACTGGCACTTCCAACCCATGGCATTATCACCAATATTGGCA
>JANTGU010000030.1 GCA_024762735.1 Bacteroidales bacterium
AGAATTGCTTCAAAAAAAAAGCCCTCCATCTGGAAGGCTTTCATTGTCGGGGTGAGAGGATTCGAACCTCCGACCTCGTCGTCCCGAACGACGCGCGCTAACCGGGCTGCGCTACACCCCGTACAAAATGCGGCTGCAAAAATAAACAATAGATTGTAAATAATACAATCGCAACCGGTATTTATTTTTTTACTATCCAGTAATAAGGATTTTGCTTTTGCTTTCCTTTCCATACCTCAAAGTGCAGCACGGTTTCACCCTTGAGATTGGTGTGAATTCTGCCAATATTTTGCTTGGTCGATACTTCGTCGCCGGTAGAAACATACACTTTTTCAAGGTTAGAGTAAACGGTAAACCAGTTACCGTGTTTAACAATCACCGCTTTGTTGGTGTTGGAAATAGTGGCCACGCTCACCACTTTTCCTTTAAAAACAGCCCGTGCGTCAGATGCCTTGGTGGTAGCAATGTTGACACCATTGTTTTTTATCATCACATGCTTAAGCACCGGGTGAGGGTGCGTGCCATACGGTTCCGAAATAAACCCTCGTGAGGTAGGCCAGGGTAATTTACCCTTGTTGTTAATAAATTCAGTAGCCAACTTTTTTTCAGAAGGGGTCAGGTTATAGCTGTTTTTACCTGATGAACTTTTTTTGGCTTTTGTTTCGGCAGCAATAATATTTTCAATCTGACGGTTAAGCTTCCCGGCTTCTCGCTGTTTTTTCCGGAGCTGAGCCCGCAATTGCTTTTCCTTGGTTGACAACGTAGCACGGACTTTGTCTTTTTCTTGTTGATTGTTTTCCAACTTTGACAGTTCGGTATTTTCCTTTACCAGCAGTTTGCTTTTAGCCGCTTTTTGCAGGTTAAAATCGGTTAGCTCTTTTTGCTTGATGGCTTCCATCCGCTTTATGGAGTCGGCCTGATGGCGAATAAACCCTGTCAGCTCATCGAGGTAGCGTAATCGTTGGTACGCCTGGTTAAGATCTTCGGAGGAAAAAAGAAAAATCAGCTTATCCAGTTGGCTGTTATTACGCGATAAAAAAACAACTACACGGGCATACTCTTCTTTGAGGTTGGCCAACTGCTTATCCATGCTACTAATACCTGATCTGGTATTGGAAATCTTCTTTTCCAAGAGAAAAATTTCTTTTTTTAGCGTGGCCACCAGCTCGTTGCGTTGGTTTATTTTTTGCTGAATTAGCTGAAGCTCGTAAAGCGTGTGCTTTTTGTTTTTCCGGGTTTCGGCTAAAAGCTTGTTGGTGTAGTCGATCTCCTTTTCAATTTTCTCGCGTTTGGCTTTTAAATTATCCGACTTTTTTTGTGCCTTAAGTGGCTGAACAACCCACAACATCAGCAGTAAAACTACTATCCCGATAAAAGTCCCCGGGAAACTTTGGACGGAATTTTTGGTTGAGGTTGTCGGTTTAAAAGTCATAAATCAATTAAAAAGCGTATTTATATTTTGACGGGATGCGAAAAGGGAAGCTGAGTGTTTGATCAAAATGAACTTTGTTATAGTTCACATCGATTTCAATATCATGATCAGCAAAAATCGAAATGTTGATTTTATAAGGGAACATTTTACCTTCGGTTTCACGATAATCGTCGTATCGCACCACCAGTTTCTTTTTGTCATCGCCAATTTCATTCATTTCCACACGACGCATTCTGAAAGTAAGCGGGTCGAGCCAAACTTTTTCGATGATCACATTGGTGGGTGATTTCCCTTTTTTAATGCTTCTTTTAACCTTTCTTTTTTTCTCCATGGTTAACAGGTACATGTTGTCATCGGCTTTCACACTAAAATGGTCAATTTTATAGTAAGGCAACTGATTGGCCAGAATCATCGACTGAACAATAACATAGTCGATGGTAGAACTGATTAACGTGTCCAGCATTTGATACTCGCCCAAAAAGTAGGTTTTATTCAGGCGATTGATAAACTTGATGGAGTCTTGCGTTAAAATAAGCCTGGCCGCCTCGATGCCCATGGCCGGTGAAAAGGATATCCACAGGATGCTGTCTTCGCGCATGCGGAGTTGACCCCGTAAATTGGTTGTTGATTTTTCGTTGCGATAGGAAAGGCTTAGTTTTGCTGACAGGTCATGAAAAGACAGTTCATTTTCCTCCATCTTAAGTTTCAGGTACTCAAATCCATATTTTTTAAGATTTTTCTTTGCCGAAACCTTTTTGGTAGAGCTGCACGATGAAACCGTCATGGTTATTATAATCAGCGCCATCAATATCACCGGGGAAACAACTATTTTTTTTAAGGTATTCACTTCTCGTATTTTTATGAATGACTAGGGCTACTTTTTATATTTCCTGGCTTTTTGAAAATACTCTTTAGCCTCTTCCTCTCGGCCCAGTTTTTCAAGAATTTTTCCATAATGCTCCAAGACGGTTCCATTGGTATCGCCCCCGTTTTTAATGGCTTCGTCCTGCCACTTCAGCGCCTGTTCGTAATTACCCTCCTGATACAAAACCCAGGCATAAGTATCGATGTTGTTAACATTTTTAGGGTCGAGGTTAACAGCATGTCTGGCCATTTGCTCCGCTTTTGACAAATGTAGTTTTTGTAACGACAGGTAATAAGCATAATTGTTTAAAACAATTGAATTTGAGGGGTTTATCGACAGTACTTTGTCGTATGCCTGGAAACAGGCTTCGTAATTTTTGAGCTGGTAATAGATTTCACCCAGATAGTTATAAAACTCTTCCAGAAGTTTTTGATTCCCGGCTACAAACTCCTTACCCGTTTCCAGCGAGTTGGCCGCTTTCTCATACTTTTTAAGTTGATAATAGGCAATCCCGTTCATCAAATAGGGTAACGGCTGATTGGGAAACAAGTCGATCACATTATCAGATTCGTTTGCCAGGTTTTTGTAGTTGCTAAGGTACATGTCGCAAAAAAGCAGTTGTTCCCAAACAGCATAGTTTAGCGAATCCTGTTTTAAAACCTCAGCCGTTAATGCCCGTGCCTGTTTGTACTCCTCGTTTTGATACAGCAGCGAAGCATATAAAGATTTGGCCATGGGATCGTCGGGATGGACTTTTATTAAAATCTTCGAAAGCTCCAGGGCTTGTTTTTTCTGAATTTCGTCAAGCGATCCGGAATAGTAGGTTGATAACAGTTTGATTTTGGTTTGCAAGTCAAGCTGTTTGTTTTCCATACCCAGCTTTAACTCGTCAAACGATTTCTTCTCATTGTTGCGCTTCCGATAAAAATCAGCCAGCGAAATATGAACATACGGGTCGTCAGGATTAATTTTTTCAATTTGCTGATATGCCCAGATGGCTTTATCATCCATTTTATTTTGAGAGCAATATTCAGCCAACAGTGCATAATAGCGCGTTTCCTGAGGATTGGTACTAATCAGTTTTTCGTACTCTTTCACGCCCCTCTGGTAATCACCCAGCTGCGAATAAATCTTTACCTTTTGCAGTATCAGTGGCTCGGTAATACCTACCTGCTCTTCAATTTTATCATATTCCACCGCGGCTTTTTTATAGTCGCCCGTAAATACATAGGCATAAGCCAGCTCATTTAAAAAGTTTAAATCATTAGGGTATTGCTCCACCAACTGCTCGTAAGCTTTAACATATTCATCATATTTACCCTCCTGCTGGGCTATTTTTCCATACGCCGCTTTGTACCACCTGTTTTTTCCGTCCAACAAAGTTGCTTTTTTAGCCAGTTCATAAGCTTCAGCAGTCTGTCCGTTAGCACTTAGCAGTTTGGCTTTTTCGAAAAGAGCCGCCGGATCGTTGGGGTCAATTTGAAGCGCTTTGTTAAAGAAATCCAGCGCCTGATCGAAATTTCCCGCCTCCTTTTGAATGACTCCCTTGGCAAACAGGTCAGCTTCCTTCGAGGCCTCCTTCTGGGTTAATGTTCGGTTTTCATCAAGACTACTTTTTTTAACCGTGGAACAAGCGGTAAAAGCCATAATACCGGTTAAAAAAATCGCTACTGCGATAGTATATTTCATTATTTTAATTTTTGTTTTTATCTTTATTTACCCGTGTGTCCAAAACCACCTGTGCCCCGTTTGGTTTCGGTGAGCACCTCCACTTCATCCCATTGGGCCTGTACATGCTCCGATATAACCATTTGGGCAATCCGGTCACCATCGTTGATGATATAGCTGGTGTTGGATAAATTAACCAAAATAACCCTGACTTCCCCCCGGTAATCGGCATCAATGGTTCCCGGTGTGTTCAGCACGGTGATGCCGTGTTTAATAGCCATACCGCTACGGGGCCTTACCTGTGCTTCGTAACCCACAGGCAACTCCATAAACAGACCGGTAGGAATGAGCACACGCTCCAGAGGAGCCATTTCTACAGGTTCGTCAAGGTTAGCACGCAAATCCATGCCTGCTGATGCCTGGGTTTCGTATTGTGGTAATGTATGTTTTGACTTATTGACTATTCTAACATTCATATGGTTATATTTTAATATTGTACATAATATAGCGCTCTTTATGTTTTGTCACGTTTTTTCATGCTGCGCGAAAAAAAAACGCGCCAAAACGATTTTGAACTTATTTGTTACCCCGGTTTAATCCCGATAGCTATCGGGACGGGGCTATTAATATGCGACCCCTACAGGGTCGCGGATAATTAATCTCCTGTGTTTCTTAAAGCATTCATAAGTATTTCATATGACTGTTTTTTGTTGAAATTCTTTATCAACTTGGCTGACAAAACCATTGGCTCACAGTATTGACTACCAACAATCAGGCAAAAATAGTCAAAATGAGTAAAGTTAAGCGGTTCATGAGGTTGACCGATATTAATTGTAAAACCGACGTAAAGTCAATAGTGATAAGGGATGTGCCATGTCTATCGAGATTCCGCGAAGGGTTAATTATTCCTAAAAATAAACAGTTATGGACGTACAAACCACCCTTTTTTCTCGGTAAGCAAAACAAAAAGCGCGAAAAACAGAATTAGCAGTGTATTAAACAAAACGGTAATCACAGCATTATTAATATGGATGATAGTCGCTACAAAGTAGATTAATATGGCTAGCAAGGTATAGACTAATACTTTTGCCACATTGTACGGAACAGGATACACTTTTCGGCCCCAGAAATAGGAAACTATCATCATGGTAAAGTAACAGGCAAAATTGGCCCAGGCTGCCCCTATGTAACCATATTTGGGAATTAACACCACGTTGAGACCAATAGTAATCGCAGCACCCATGATGGCAATAATGGCCCCATAAAGGGTTTTATTGGTTAGTTTATACCAAACTGACAGGTTATAAAAAATGCCTAAAAACAGTTTGGCTGCCAAAATTATGGGTACAATAACCAATCCTGCTCTAAAAGCAGGTCCCACGAAATACTTAAAAACCTCGATATTGAGGGTTACACCCAAAAAGATAAACCAAACAAAAGCCACAAACCAATTCATCACCTGGGCATAAATAAGTTTTGAATTTCGCTTTTTTTCCTCGGCAAAGAAAAATGGTTCGAAGGCATATCGAAACATCTGAATAAACAGCATCATTAGTATGGCCAGCTTATAATTGGCACCATAGATTCCCAATTGGCTTTCGGCTGTAGCGGGGTCAGGCAATAAATATTTCATCAAAATTTTATCAGCCACCTCGTTGATCATTCCGGCCAGCCCTATCACCAATACCGGTAAACTATATTGCAACAACTTATTTAACAAGGCCATATCCTTGTTAAAGCTAAACTCTTTAAATACCGGTACAACCATCACCAAAGTAGCCATTGAAGCGATCAAATTAGAAACAAAGACCAATCCCACGTTGGTGGTTACATAATAGGGAAAATAATGCGACGCTTCGGGGGCGAGCATCTTGGGAAAAACTACCAATAATAATATATTACTCGTTATATTAATCACCACGCTTGCCACACGTACGGCCGAAAATATTTTTGCCTTCCGATGAAACCTGAGCCATGCAAATGGCAATGCCGTGATGGCATCGATGGAGACAATAAACACCAACATCATAATGTATTCAGGGTGTTTACCGTAACCCATAGAGGATGATAATGGGTCGATAAAAATCCAGACAAGTACGATAAAGGTTAGTGCGGCCAACAAGATAAATTGAAATCCCGTGTTAAATACTTTTTGCGGGTTGGTGCTTTGATTAGCATACCTGAAATAGGCCGTTTCCAAACCAAAGGTGAGAAAAACCACTAAAAAAGCGATGTACGAATACAGCTCCGTTATCTGTCCGTACTCGTTCTGGTTAAATACCAAATAGGTATAAAACGGAACCAACAAATAGTTGAGCAACCGGGGAATAATGGTTCCCAGGCCATAGATGGCCGTTTCACCGGCGAGACGTTTAATTGGACTATTCGACATATGGTGGCAAAAGTATCAAAAGGCGTATTACAAACGTTGTTGGCAACCAAATATTATTCTGTCGCTTGTAAATGCAGGGTAAATTCAGTTCCTTCACCCGCTCGCGAAACAAAGGTTATCTCCCCTCCCATTTCGGTCAAAATACTTTTTACAATAGCAAGTCCCACACCTGTTCCACCACTCTTGGTAGTGAAGTAAGGCTGGAAAACCCGATGCTTCATCTCCTCGGGAATGCCCCGTCCGGTATCAGAAAATTTTATTTCAATGGAGTTTTCCAACCGGGTAACGGATATGGTCACCTCACCTTCACCAGGCAAAATCGACTGAACAGCATTTTTAACCAGATTATTGAAAACCCTTAGCAACTCGTTGGGACGTGCCATTACAAAAACATGCCCGGCGTGATCTTTTAAGCGAATAGTAACTTTTTCGTGATTTTTATAGATATCAATGGCCGATTGCAGCAGTTGAGCCACGTCAACCTTCTCCCTGTCCAGCTTGTTGTTGCTGGCTAAATCGGAAAAGGTGGCAGCTACCTCGTTTAATGCCTCTATCTGGTCGATTAACGAAGACGACAACGAATTCCATTTTTGGTTGAAATCCTCCCTGGAATCTTTATACACCTTTTGTAAATATTGAATATTGAGTTTCATGGGGGTAAGCGGGTTACGAATTTCATGAGCCACTTGCTGAGCCATTTCACGCCATGCTGTTTCCCGCTCCGAGCGCTTTAAAATCCCGGCACTTTCCTCAATTTTTTTCACCATCAGGTTGTATTCTGAAATAAGATGTCCTATCTCGTCGTCATTATCCCAAACAAGGGGTTCATTTTTTTTATCTATTTGAATCTCCGATAAACTACGCTGCAACATGGTAAGGGGACGAGTTAATATTTTAGCAATAATCAGCGCCATAAAGGCTCCTAATATGCCTAGTAATACAAATATATTGAGGTAGTTATAAACCATAGGTAAAAATGACCGGCTCACCTCCGACTGTCGTGCAAAGTAGGGCAAGTTTAAAATTGCCACCGGTGCTCCGGCATCAAAACTTAAAGGAACGTAAGCCGAATAATAGGACATTTTTCCTATCTGTTCCCGCGTTAAAAAGAATAATTTCTGATTAAAAACAATCTGACTATACCCGTCAGGATTGATTAGTGGCGTTAACAAGCCCGCCTCGAAAATGGTGGGTCTTGAAGTGGCCATCAACTCCCCTGCCCTGTCGTAAAGATTGATATCAGTAAAAAAGATAATCGAAAACTTTTGAAGTTGTTGCTGTAAATAACCCCTTCCTTCATTTGAATCGATATCCTCTTCTGAAAACTTATCTTGCAACTCCGTCAATACTGATTTTGACTTTTCGTTAAGCTGGTTGACAATAAAGGTTTTCTTTATGTCATCAAAATAGTAAACCGATATGGCTGACATCAAAACAAAAAGCACCATTAAAGTACCCATGATAAAGAATTGTAAACGGGTTCTGAAAGAGTATTTGAACAGTTTTAATTGCCTTCTTCCCGTGGTAACAAAATAGAGCAGCACTGCCAAAAACGAGAATAGGAGAAAAAGTATGGAAAAGGTTGCCGCTTGTTCAGCATAGGTTCTTACCGGTCGGCTTACTACTAACACTTCGGTACTGTTGAGCCGAAGTTTATAGTGCAGGAAGTTATTAAGGTAAAAAAACTGTTCGTTTGGCCATGGCCGCATAAAAGCATAGCTTCCGTGATAATCATATTCTCCTACTTTATACACCAATTGGTTATGGTGGAATTTGGCAATGGAATAACCTGTCAAATCAATTTGGTTACTCTTATCTACCAACAATTCGGGGTAACCCAAGCCTGAAGGAACAATGGAAGAGAACAGCTCGACGTAAAGTGTAGAGGAGACAAGCGAGTCGGAACCCAAAAATATTTCACCCAGGTAGTATCGACTCTCGGCTTCCTGATTCATTACCACCAACGATGAGTCTATCACCTTGTTTCCCGGTTCGTTTTTAATGTTTGTAAAATACTCCTTACAGTTGACCAGGTCACCATTTGAATTAACCTCCAGCCAATCGCTATCGTGGCAAATGGTTAATTGCAAAGCGTAGTTTCCGAACTTATGTTTAAAATAGGTTTTGTTAAGATACTCTTTTAGTGGCTCATCCGGAACACCACGCTTGATAAATTGAGCCACGACCCCGTCCTTTCTAATTTCTTTGGCTATGGTATGAAACCTGCCTTCTAACCGGGCATCTCGATTGATGATGAGCTCTTTAACGACTTTTAAATGGAAAGTGTTTTTTAAAGTGGCATATCTATCGTTAATAATAACTGATATACTAATCGATAATAAAACGGTTAAAAGTAAGTAACGCAAAAACAGAAAATTCTGATCGTGTGAAGTAAACTTTAGTACAAGGATAAAAAGCAGAATAGTTAAAAAAACCGATAGATAGAAAAGTGGCGAAACCCTAACGATCAAAAAAGTACCGAGAGTTAAAATCAAAGCGTAGAGTATCATGAAAACCAATTGCTTACCTGAAAGGTCAATCACACTAAAAAGTAAATTTTGGAACAAGAAAAGAGATATGACAATCCCTGAAACAAAGTAGACTTCTATCACATCACGCCTAAACAAAAATCCGATGGCGCTATCGTGCAATTTGAGACTACTACCGTAAAAACCATAAAAAAAATAGAGCAGCGAAAAAACAATAAAAAACTGAATCCCTGTTACCGATACTAATTCTACACTATTGATTTTATGCTTTATAGGGCTACTGTGAAAGTGACTGCTTAAGTAAAAAGCCATGACTAATACCATGGAAAGAAAAAGAAGCGTCATACCACGTGAATCGATAAAAGGCCAAAGATGATGCCAATACTCAAACCAGAAGGAGTCTGTTAAAAATAATGGTATAAACCATTGATTTATAGCGTATAACAAAATTACAATGTCTGTAATCGCGAGGAGGATTCGGAGATATACTTTTATTTTGGTTATTAATAGTAGATGTAAACGCAAGATTATCAACTCGATAAAAAGCCACCCCAGAAACCAAAGGTAAAATAAAATATTGGAAGAATTATTGAACTTTTTGTTTGAATCATTATTTTTTATCCCGATAACTGCTCTTCCTGCTTCATCAGTAATTTGGTAATTGGGTGGTAATGTGTCGTACGTAAACTCAGCGATATAGTCATTGTTAAATAGTGTTCCTTCATCACTTTCCAAATATGAATTGGATATTGTGTACTCATGTTTTACAATATTATAGATCACAACTCTCCAATTGCCCGATGTATCCGAATGACAAAAATACCAACCGTGTTTCAAATGGTATATGCCGCTGGAGCCATTCTTAATAATGGATAGATGGTGTGGATCAATTTCATTGTTATTCCAATACCAAAGTGAATCATGTTTGAGGATGTAACAACCCAGTTTTTCATCGGGGATTAAAGATCCCAGGTTATCCCACGTCAAAAGACTATCAATCTCGAGTGCCTTAAAAATATACTGTGTGGTACGCTTAAATTCTGTATTATGGTGTAAGAATGCCTTCTCCACCTTTTCCTGCTCTGCCTCCAGACTATTATAGCTGTGGAAATAAGCCTTAAGCGAAAAAAAAGCGACAAAACACAAAACCGATACCAACAGGAATCGTTGTATATACTTGTCCTTGGCAACCATAAATTTGAATTATTCCGTTTCACGTGAAACGAATCTATTATCTTCCAATAAAAACCATTAATACACTAATGTCAGAAGGGGAAACCCCACTTATTCTGGAGGCTTGTCCCAAAGTTCTGGGCCGTATTTTGGTCAGTTTTTCACGGGCTTCATACGATAGAGACTCAAGCGCAAAGTAGTCAAAGTCTTCTTTAAGAGGGATCTCTTCGATGGTTCTCAATTTATCTGCAAGACTCTTCTCCTTGTTGATATAACCTTCATATTTCACCCGTATCTCTGCCAGTTCGAGAATTTCGTCATTAAGCTTTTGCTCTGTAACAAACTTTTCAAGTGCTTCCACATGTTTAGATAATGAGAGTATATCTACTTGTGGTCGCAACAAAAGTGAGGATAGTTTTTGTTTCTGTTTTAGTTCTGAAGTACCCTGTTCCAGCAATAGTTGATTAACCTCATCTGGTTTTATACTATGCTTTTTGACAAAATTAATCAATGCCGCTACTTTTTCCTCTTTTTTTAAAACCTTCTGATAACGCTTTTTGGAGGCCAGCCCCAGTTTATAAGAAAGTGGTGTCAACCTGATATCTGCATTGTCCTGTCGTAACAAAATACGGTATTCAGCACGCGAGGTGAACATCCGGTATGGTTCATCTACACCTTTGGTAATAAGGTCATCAATTAAAACGCCAATATACGCCTCAGCCCGATTTAAAATAAATGGCTCTTTCTCTTGCAATTTCAAGCTGGCATTCACCCCGGCCATTAAGCCTTGCGCGGCCGCTTCTTCGTAACCGGTTGTACCATTTATTTGCCCTGCAAAATAGAGATTATCGATAAGTTTAGTTTCCAGGGTGTAGTTTAACTGGGTTGGTGGAAAATAATCGTATTCTATGGCATAGCCTGGTCGAAATATTTTTGCCTTTTCAAATCCGGGAATTTTTTGTAATGCTTTATATTGAATATAGTCTGGTAAGGAGCTGGAAAAACCATTTACGTAATATTCAACCGTGTTCCAACCTTCCGGCTCTACAAATAACTGGTGCCGGGATTTATCGGAAAAACGCTCAATTTTATCTTCAATGGAAGGACAATAACGTGGTCCTACTCCTTCAATTCTTCCAGTAAACATGGGCGATTCGTTAAATCCTAATTTTAGCGTATCATGCACTACGGGCGATGTATAGGTTATCCAGCAGCTTCGTTGCTTTGTTAATTTGGTATGTTTCAAGAAGGAAAAATTAGAGGGTTTTTCGTCTCCCTTTTGCTCTTCCATTTTCGAAAAATCAATGGTTCGGCCATCTACCCTGACCGGTGTTCCGGTTTTTAACCGTGCTGATTCAAAACCCAATTCAACCAACTGTTCCGTGATTCCGGATGAAGCAGGATCACCAATTCGGCCACCACCAAATTTCTTTTGCCCGATATGAATAATCCCGTTTAAGAATGTCCCATTGGTTAAAATAACAGCTTTTGATCGTATTTCCAAACCCATGGCTGTTTTTACACCAGCCACCTGCTTATCTTCGACTAGCAATCCAACTACCATATCCTGCCAAAAATCAAGATTATTAGTCTCTTCCAGCATTCTGCGCCACTCGGCAGAAAACAGCATTCTGTCACTTTGAGCACGAGGGCTCCACATGGCAGGCCCTTTTGACTTGTTCAGCATCCTGAACTGGATCATCGATTTATCGGTAACAATACCCGAGTAACCACCCAACGCGTCAATCTCACGAACAATCTGTCCTTTCGCAATCCCACCCATGGCCGGATTACAAGACATTTGGGCGATAGCGTTCATGTTCAGCGTTATCAAAAGTGTTTTCGACCCCATGTTGGCTGCCGCGGCAGCAGCCTCTGAACCGGCATGGCCAGCACCCACTACTATTATATCGTATTCTTCAAACATTGTATTTTTTCACGTGGAACATTAGCGAGCCAGCAAATTTATATAATAATCTTCTTTACTACGCATAATCAATTTTTCTTCATCCGAATGATCCTCATAACCTACCAGATGGAGTACACCGTGTACTAAAACCCGCGCCAGCTCTTTTTCAAATGTAACATGATTAATAGCGGCGTTTTCTCTGACACGATCAAGACTGATATAAATTTCTCCACGAACTATTTTATCCACTTCAGAAAGAGGGAAGGTTATAATATCCGTAAAATCGTGATGATTTAAATATTGCTGGTTTATCGCTAAAAGATAGTCATCGGAACAAAAAACGTAATGAACTTCTCCGGGAACAAACCCTTCCATTTCCATTACGCTATGTAACCAGGTCGAATATTTACTCTTCTCTTCTAACTCAAAATTGTCGTATTTACAGGTAAAATGGATCATTTGATTTTTTTGATTTTTCTTCACGTGTACCACTAAAGTAAGTTTCTAAAGCGTGTTTTCTGCGATCGTATTCTAAACGGTTCAAGGCACCAATATCAAAAACCAGTGTAATTTTCCCGTTTTCAATTTCTAAAAATTCCGTCACATTAAAAAGCGTAAACATCTCCTGGGAACTGACTTCATCCGTATTAGCCAGTAACTTTTTGATGTTTTCTTCAGTTTCACGTGAAACACCTTCTACCAATATATTAACCGTTTGATAATCTGTGTGGTAGGATATATAAACAGTGTTATCTTTCTGATATTCAGACACTAAAGATATTATGGAAGAGA
>JANTGU010000031.1 GCA_024762735.1 Bacteroidales bacterium
TAGAATGAAACAAATGAACTTAAAACAAAAGGAAATAGCTCCACTTTTTGGAGGTGAAACAAGAGTATCGGAAGTTCTTAACGGAAAACGGCCTTTAACTCTAAAAATGATTATTTTGTTAAATAAATACCTTGGGATTCCTCTTGAATCTTTAGTAACAGGTAATAAAGTTAAACTCGATGCTGATAAACAAAACAAGTTGAAGAAGGTTAAATCAATTCAAACCTACCTTAAAAGCAGAAGTAAATCAACAACTATTTAATTGCAGTAATAAATGACCAGTAACTGCTACATCCGGTAAGCACATCACATTGTAACGTGTTTGGTTGTCACATAGAAAAATTATTAAACTACAAATTTTGAAACAAAACAAATGGTACGTAATCGTTAACCCCAAGGCGGGCAGCAATAAGTGTCAAGAAGACTGGCCCGAAATTAAAGCCCTGATGGAAAAAAACGGCTTCGACTTTGAATTTGTCCTGACTGAATATCAGCGGCACGCCATCAGGTTGGTTCAAGATGCGATTGAAAAGGATTTTCGTAACTTTATCTCCGTGGGCGGCGATGGCACCCTGAACGAGGTGATTAACGGTATTTTTTTAAAACATCAAAACGTACTGCCCGACATAAAGCTGGGAGTTATCACGGTAGGAACGGGCAACGACTGGGGCAGAACCCACCACATGCCGGCTGATTATGCTAATATGGTTGAGGTGATTAAATCAGGTAATCTTTACAGCCACGATATCGGCAAAGCCAAATACCGTTTTGGCAAGGAAGACGAAAATCGCTACTTTATCAACATTGCAGGTATGGGATTCGATGCCATGGTGGCCAACAAGGTAAATGTAATGAAAGAAAAAGGATACCGCGGACTAATGGTCTATATGTACAGCTTGCTAACCAGCTTGTTTGGCTTTAAACCCACCAGGCTGGTTATCTATTCGGAAGGAAAAATGATTTACTCCGACAGCACCTTTTTGGCAAGCATTGGCATTTGCCGGTACAACGGGGGCGGCATGATGCTGTTGCCCGATGCCATTCCAAACGACGGGCTGTTCGATCTTACCATCATCCGGAAAGTATCAAGGTTGAAAGTGGTGGCCAACATCAAAAACGTTTTTGACGGCTCTTTTGTAAAAATTAAAGAGGTGGAAAGATTTCAGGGCAAAAGCTTCACCGTTATTTCCGATCCTCCCAACATCCTGCAGTTAGAAACCGATGGCGAATCGCTGGGCAACTCCCCGCTGGATTTTGAGGTGCTGCCCCGGGCCATTAACATGATTGTTCCAAAAATATGACCGATCAGGAAAAACAAATTTTAGCAGAGTATCTCCCCGGGTCGGCCTTGAAACCGGTGGCCAATTTAATTGTCAGGTACAAAATTCACATGACCATTACCCGGAGTCGCTCTACCAAGCTGGGCGATTACCGGCCTCCCATTAGTCAACCTTATCATAAAATATCGGTAAACCACGATTTAAACCCGTACGCTTTTCTGGTTACCTTTATCCACGAAGTAGCCCATTTATTGGTCTATAAGCGTTATAAAACCAAAGTGTCGGCACCTCATGGCATTGAGTGGAAGCGTGAATATAAAACATTAATGCAACAATTTATCGACAAGGATATTTTTCCTGACGATATTAAGCAGGAACTCTTAAAAAGCATTGTCAACAGCAAAGCCTCCAGCAGCTCCGAGGTAGAACTGACGCGGGTATTACGCAAATACGATGAAAATAAAATAGAAGGGGTCATCCATTTGGAGGAAATTCCCGAAGGGGCCAATTTTATCATCCGCACCGGCAGAGTTTTTAAAAAAGGACAAAAGCGCAGGGTGCGCTACCTGTGCCAAAACCTCGACAACAAGCGGTGGTACCTGTTTCATCCACTCACCGAAGTAAAGCTCTTTACAACGGAATCCCAAGAGTAACAGATACAACCTCCATGACCTTTCAAAAACACACCCGCCCGACTGACCGTCGTTCGGGCGGGGAATTTTTGCTCCTTGCCCTGAGCTCGGCCCCTGAGCTTGTCGAAGGGTGCCGAAGGACGTCGAAGGGAAAGAAGCAAAAATTGCCCGCCCGAACGTACCGTTTGGTACGGGCAGGTGACAAAACATAAAAAAAGAAATACATTGAAATACAAAATTGTAAACAGATAACACAATACATAATTACAATTTCCTTTTCTCCTTATCTTTGCCCGCCCGTTGCCGGTTTAAAAAACATTGAAACCTTAACAAGCAACGGGTATAAACAAATCTTATGGAAAACATTTATTTCACAGGCCCGTTAATGGGTGTCCTCTCCTTTTTAATTATCGGGTTTTTCCATCCCGTGGTGGCAAAACTGGAATATGCATACGGTAAAAAATCCTGGTGGGTGTTGTTGGTTCCCGGCATTGCTTTTATTATTCTCTCGCTGTTTTTAACCACTGTATGGTCTATTATTACCGGCGTGCTCGGATTCTCCATGGTTTGGAGCACCATCGAGATATTTAAACAACACGACCGGGTGTTAAAAGGACAGGCAAAACGAAATCCCAACCGTAATTACAAATAACATGGAAATTCAACTCTTTTCGCAAACGCTCAATTTAAGCGGTATCATAACAGGTGCGGCCGTGTTTTTATTAATTGTTATTTCGCGTTGGTTATGCGTGGTGGGCGAATATCATTTTGGCAAAAAGTTCTGGATTGCTTTTCTGATAATCGGGCTGGCCGGCTCGCTGGCTTCCTTCTTAATTAGTGACATTATTTTGTCGACGGTAGCAGGTGTTACAGGATTTATCTTTTTGTGGGGCATCCACGAAACCATCGAACAGGAAGAGCGGGTTAACAAGGGGTGGTTCCCCAAAAACCCAAAGCGAATTAAGGATGGTAATCCCTAATTCAAACTTGCGATAAATTAGCCCGCCTGTTACGGTGCATGCAGAATTAACTTATTTTTGCCCCTTCAATGGAAAAAGGAATTCGTACATATCATATCAAGCACAAGCTGATAACGGTTGTGTTAACCTTCGCCTTTTTTTGGCTGGTTATCGGCGACCTGATTGCCATTCACCAAAAGCTTATTTATGGTTTCGACCCCTTTGGTACCCACCAACCCTTTTCCAAACCCGCAAAAAACGAGTCGCAAACCCATTTTAAGGTAAAAGAAAAGAGGGCAGTCAAAAAATCCCTCTCCTTTTTATCGCTTGGCACCGCCCTTTTGCCCAAAGGCATCAATCGGTTACAGAGCCAGTATGCCTATCACAAAAGGAGCATCCCTGCCATTCTCCTACACGGGCGTCTTCCCATTTCTATCCTCTCACCCCGCGCACCTCCTGCTATTTCCTGATTTTTTTCTCCGTGCAAAACGATACCGCACCAGGCAGTTTCCGCTTGACAAAAGCCTCCGTTACGCCTGCATATATCTATAGCACGTTATTTTACTGTTGACTTTTTGGGCGGCCGGGCGGGCTGTCCGCTATAGTCGTTACAGGCTTTACCGTGTTTCGCCAAAGGCCGCCAGGTAGCTTCTTTCAGTCGCTCATGGCGTCCTGCTCAACATCGGCAAACCCTGCAACGAGCTGCCGCTTCCATCCCTGCCGCTAAACCCACAGAGTTAATGGTATTATTCAATTTTATGGAGTAACAACAAAGTAATTAAAATGTTTTAGCCTCCAGATAGCTATCGGGGTTGCCCTTGCCCTAAGCCTGGGTTGCTGAGCCAGTCAACACGACACCAGAGTTTGACCCATAAACCTCGGTTGCTGAGCCTGTCGAAGTAACCGAAGATATCAAAAAATATCGAAGAAAGGCGGGCAGGCATAACAAAACAAGCAATTATAAAATCATCCAAATAAAAAATAAACAAATGAAATCAAAACCAATCATATTATTATCCATCATTCTCCTTCCCCTGTTTGGCCTTGCACAAAGCAGCCTTGTCACCCACGATACCCTTGCCATTCAGGAAGTCGTCATCAAAGCCGCTAAAGTAGGCAGTACCCTCGAAAAAATGCCGGCCTCGGTATCCATCCTACAAAAGCGCAACATCCAAACACAGCAAATTAACAACCTGGCCGAATTAAGCGCACGGGTGCCCAATCTCTTTATGCCCGAACACGGTTCTCGGTTAACCTCATCCATTTACATCCGTGGTATCGGGGCACGTATCGGAACCCCCTCGGTAGGATTGTATGTCGACAACGTCCCCTACTTTGAAAAAGGAAGCTTCAACTTTGCTTTTTACAACGTTAGCAAAATAGAAGTGCTGCGCGGCCCTCAGGGTACCCTCTATGGCCGGAACACCCTTGGCGGACTCATCAAAGTTTACACCGATGACCCGGGCAACAAACAAACCCTGTCGCTCAATACCGAATACGGAAATTACAATCAACTTAAAAGCGTGTTGCACTATAACCAGCCGCTGGGCAACAAATTTTCGCTCACCGCCGATGCCGTGTACTACCATAACGATGGTTATTTTGTAAACCAATACACCACCAAAACGGCTGATAAGCTAAACACTTACTCGGGCAGGATCAAACTCTCGTATCACCCTAACAGCCGGTTTAAATTGCAACTGACAACCATGTACGAACAAAATAACCAACTCGGTTACCCGTATGCTATCTACGACAAAGAAAACCAAACCGCTTCCGATGTTAACTACAACCGCGAAAGCAGTTACAACCGCGGTTTGCTTTCCACCGGGCTCTATGCCGAATACACGGGAAACAACTTTGTCCTTACTTCTGCCACCGGGTTTCAGCACCTCAACGACGACCAGTTGATTGATCAGGATTTTACACCTGCGTCACTGGTATTTGTTGAACAATCGCGTAACCATAACACCATTACCCAGGAATTTACCATTCACTCTGTCGAAAATGCCAGGTTTAGTTGGGTGGCCGGCATGTTTGGCTTTTTGCAACAAGCCGACAAAAACGTCCGGGTTGATTATGGTGAAGATGCTGTTACGGTATTTCATCTTCCGGCTGTTATGTCGAAATACAAATCGTACAACCAGCCCACGCGAGGTATGGCGGGCTATGGACAGATAGGTGTTCCCTTCGGAAACTTTACAGCCACCGCAGGTGCCCGTATCGACTATGAAGCTTCAGGATTGACTTATAACTACGATTTGGAGCTTAACAACAACCTAATCCATAAAGATGATTTCGAAAACAACCTTCATTTTTCACAATTTTTACCCAAGTTTACCCTTTCGTATCAACCCGTTCAAACAATCAACACTTACCTGAGTGTTGCCAAAGGGTATAAAGCCGGCGGGTTCAATTCAACTTTTGAATCAGATGAAGATCAAACCTATGAACCGGAAAGCAGCTTAAATTACGAGCTGGGTATAAAGTCCACCTGGTTCAACAGAAGGCTGATTGCCAATGCCAGCCTCTTTTACATCGACTGGAAAAACCAGCAAGTATATCAAACCGTTCCCAGCGGTCAGGGAGCCATGATTAAAAATGCCGGGCATTCGTACAGTAAGGGGATAGAACTGGAACTGCGAGCCTTGCCGTTAAACAATTGGCAGGTTTGGCTGGGAGCCGGGTACACCGAGGCCAAATACATCGACTACGTACGTGACTCGTCAAGGGTTTACAACGATAATTACCTGCCTTACGTACCCAACTATACCCTTAACGTGGGATCCAACTATGCTTTCCACCTCAACACCGGATGGCTTAAACAGATTGTGGTAAATGCCAACTATCAATATTTTGGAAAGATTTATTGGAACGACGATAATAGTGCCTGGCAAAAAGCTTACGGCTTGCTAAACGGCAGGGTTTCGTTTGTTACCGGCAACATCGACTTTGGCGTTTGGGGTAAAAATATTTTAAACACCAACTACAACGCGTACTATTTCAGTGCCCTGGGCCACGACTACGTGGAATTGGGAAAACCGGTTCAGTTTGGCCTGTTTCTGAATCTGAAACTGTAAGCATGGAAGTATCCTCAAAGCAAAAATACGGAACCCTGCTGAGTCTTTACCTGGCACAGTCGGTTCCCATGAGTTTTTTCTCCACGGTAATGCCTGTTATCATGCGCAGTGAGCACTACTCGCTCACTGCCATCGGGCTTATCCAGCTGATTAAACTACCCTGGATTCTCAAATTTTTATGGGCTCCGTTGGTGGATAAAACCAGCATCAAACACCTGCACTATAAACAGTGGATTATCGCTTCGGAGCTGTTTTATGCCGTGGCCATCTTCAGCATCGGGTTTTTACAGCCCGACCTTAATTTTAAACTGATAATCGGTATCATGCTGCTCGCTTTTACTGCCTCGGCAACCCAGGATATTGCCACCGATGCCTTTGCCATTTTGATTTTGAAAAAGCGAGAGAGAGGCCAGGGCAACAGCATGCAGTCGGCCGGAAGTTTTTTGGGTGCCTTAACAGGAAGTGGTGTTTTACTTATCGTTTACCACTATTACGGTTGGTTTTGGCTGCTGACCGGGTTGGCTGTTTTTGCCCTGGTGGCGCTGATTCCGCTTCTTTATTACCCCGAAAAGCCGGATCAAAACCTGATCAAAGAACGTACAAAAGAAAAAGTATCGTTCAAAGATATCTGGCGCTACTTCAAACAAAAAAACACCTTGAAGAGCGTGCTGCTGTTAATACTCTATTATGCCGGAATGGTGGGCATTTTAACCATGAGTAAACCCTGGCTTATCGATTTGGGCTACTCCATCAAAGAGGTGGGTATTTTTACCGGAATTTACGGGGCTGCTGCCGGGGCACTATTTGCCTTTCCTGCCGGCTATATTGTCCGCCGGTTTGGCTTGAAAAAATCCCTCAGGTATTTTCCGCTTTCTGCCCTGTTGGCAGCAGCATGGTTTTTTAAAATTCAACATGGCATCCCTGCCTACAGCGATATTGTTATCGCGATGGTACTGCTATGGGGCTCTTATGGAATGGCCACCGTGGCCGTTTATACCTACGCCATGGGCAACGTTAGAAAAGGCCGTGAGGGAACCGATTTTACCATTCAAATAGTTATCACCCACCTCGGAAGCCTGATTATTGCCGTGGGCAGCGGAAAGCTTACCCACGTTGTTGGCTATCAACATCTCTTTTTAATAGAAGGGATATTGGCGCTAATACTTTTTTTAGTTGTCCCGCTCTTGTATAGTGAACATGAGGCTCCCTTGGAAAACAAGTTGTAACTAATCAGTTTGATGTATTAGAATAAAATATTTAATAAAAAACAAAATATCATGATTGATTTATCACCCATTCTCCTGGAAAAATACAACGTGCCAACCCCCCGCTATACCAGCTACCCACCGGCAAATTACTTTGGTAGCGATGTGTCTCCGAAAAAAGCTGAAAAAGTTATCTTACAATCTAATAACGAACAACCGGAAAATATATCCTTTTACATCCATATTCCGTTTTGCTCGCGTAACTGCTTGTACTGCGGCTGTAACACCGTTATCACTAAAGACAAAATCAAAATGGATAGCTACATGGCAACCCTTAAAAAGGAGCTCGCCCTGGTAGCCAATTTGCTTGATGACCACCGGAAAATATCACAAATTCATTGGGGTGGCGGCACACCCAATTATCTTCCCGTGGAAGAGGTTGAAGAGGTAATGGCCCTGTTTAAGCAACATTTTAGTTTTATTGAAAATCCGGAAATTGCCATGGAGTGTCATCCGGCACATCTGACATACGAATACCTTGACCGGCTGATTGATGCCGGGTTTAACCGTTTTAGCATGGGCATCCAGGATTTTAACAAGAAAGTGTTGGAAACTGTCCACCGCGACGATACCGCCATTCCTGTTGACGAGCTCGTTACTTACCTGCAACAACGAAATATTTCGGTTAACCTCGATTTTATTTACGGCTTGCCTTTTCAGCAACAAGCCTCTTTTGAAACAACCATCAAACAGGCCATCGAGGTAAATCCTGCGCGGTTGGCAATATTCTCATATGCTCATGTGCCCTGGGTAAAACCAACCCAGAAAAAACTGGAAAGCTACGGGTTACCGGGTTCACACGAAAAAATTACCATGTTTTTAACAGCACATCATCTGCTTACTCAAGCCGGTTATCGCGATATCGGCCTCGACCATTTTGCCAAACCTGAGGACGAACTAACTGTGGCGCTGGACACCAAAACATTGCATCGTAATTTTCAGGGATACAGCACCCTTGCCACTACCGGACAGGTTTATGCACTGGGAGCCAGTGGAATCAGCCAGCTGAATAACGCCTACCTGCAAAATACCAAAGATTTAAAACAATACCATGCCATGATTGAACAGGGGTTGCTGCCCATCGAAAAAGGGTATGTACTAAACAGAGAGGAAAAAATAATTCGTAACATCATTGATGAACTGATGTGCAACCTGCATCTTTCGTGGGAAAAAACAGCAATACGGTTTAACAGCACCACTGATGAAGTGAAAGCGCTGACTCAAATTAGCAAAAAGCAGTTAACCGAATTTCAAAACGAAGGGCTAATCACTTTTTCTGATACCGAAGTAAATGTAACCAACACAGGGAAGTTTTTTATCCGAAACATCACGGCTGCTTTCGACCCGCTGATGAAAACTTCGGAAAAGAAATTCTCAAAAGCATTATAATCATGGAACCAGATAAAAAAGTTGCCATTATCGGAGCCGGTATTACTGGTCTGACACTGGCCTATTACTTAAAAAAATCCGGAATCCCTTTTGTGGTTTATGAAAAAGAAAACCGGGTGGGCGGGGTGATTGAAACAATCACTAAAAACGGCTTTACCTTCGAAACCGGTCCCAACAGCGGCGTACTCTCCAACAGTGCCATGGTTGATTTACTGGACGATATGTCGCCCTACTGCCGCACTGAAATTGCCAATAAACATGCCGCCAAAAGGCTTATCTGGAAAGGAAAACGGTGGCATCCGCTACCATCCGGCCCGTGGTCAGGACTTACCACCCCGCTTTTTACCCTGCGCGACAAGCTGGGCATGGTTGGTGAACCCTTCCGCCCCAAGGGTGACGATCCCATAGAAAGTCTGGCATCGATGGTTAAGCGCCGCCTGGGTCAAAGCTTTCTGGATTATGCCGTCGATCCGTTTATTCTTGGTATTTATGCCGGGGATCCCAATTACATAGTGCCTAAATACGCGCTCCCAAAACTCTATAATCTGGAACAGCAATATGGCAGCTTTATCAAGGGCGCCATCAAAAAACGAAAAGAACCGGTTAGCGATGAGCAACGGAAAGCCACCCGCGAAATATTTTCGATAGAGGGGGGGCTTCAAAACCTGATCAACGGTTTGCAACGGGCTATTGGCGACAACCATATTAAAACAGGGTGTGCGCATCTGGCTGTTAGCCGGCATCAAAAAAATTACGCGGTAACATGTAACGATGAGGCTCCCACTTATTGTTCACACGTGGTCAGCACGGTTAACCCGATGGCTTATAAATCATTGTTCACTTTTTTATCAGAGGGTTATCGTGATATTTTTGAAAAGCTACCCTATGCAAAAGTTACCGGGGTAAGCATCGGCTTTAAAAACTGGACCGGTATTCCGCTGGATGCTTTTGGCGGGTTAATCCCTTTTAAAGAAAACCGTGATATCCTGGGCGTGCTCTTTATGTCGTCGATGTTTAAAAACCGGGCTCCGGAACAGGGAGCCTTACTCAATATTTTTATGGGTGGCATTCGTAAACCCAAGGTGGCAACACTACCGGATGAAGAGCTAAAAAGGGTGGTTGAAAAAGAGCTGGTTAAAATGATGAAACTAAATGATTTTAATCCTAACCTATTTCATATCAAGCGCTATAACCGGGCTATCGCCCAATATGGTGTTGATAGTTGGGAACGAATAAAAACCACTCATTACCTTGAAGAAAAATATCCCGGTTTGATATTAGCCGGCAGTATTGTCGATGGCGTGGGTATCGCTGACAGGGTGCAACAGGCAGTAACCATCGCCAAAACAATTACGGGTTAACCTTTTTCCGCAAATAAAATTGTTTTAAAGTTATCAGGTTTGAAGATATTCACCTTATATTGTTGCGGACAATTCAAAAAGTAAAAACGCGTCACCCTTAGGTCGACCCCTGAGCGTGTCGAAGGGTGTCCAAACAACTGCCTGTCTATAACTCATCACCCTGTCTCATTTTGAGAATAAAATCCGTTTCGATACTCTTATAAAAACGTATTAAGTTGAAATACTATTGGTTATAATTTGGTATTTGTTTTGCAAGATTGTATTTGTGTTTCTTTTTTATTACCTTTGAACGACTCAACTTAACATTTTAGGTATGAAAAAACTACTATTCTTATTCATCATGGTTAGTTTGTTGGCAGCAGCATCCTGCCACAGGCAAGACCCGCAACCTGCAAGTAAAAGTATTACGGAGCTTACCGTTGCCGATGACTTTGACTGGCAGACTTCGGCAAACATTGATTTTAGCATTACAAAGAGCAGCTCGGGGGTCATTACCATTACATCCGAAGATGGATCGGTACTGTTTCACAAAGGGTTTTACAACGGGCTGGGCGACAGTTATCATGTTTCGGTAAACCTGCCTAAATACATCACCCGCGTGCTGGTCAACAACAAGGCCGTTGACATTATTGGAACCACTGTAACCGTGGATTTGGATCAAACTTTCTTTAAAACCAACACCTTTTTCAACAGAGATGATAACAGGATTGCCTATTGGCAATTTAACGAAAATTCAGGCAGCGTTGCCGCCAATGCCGATGGTTCGGGAGAGGGCACGATAACCGGCGCCGAATGGACCACAGGCATTAATCAAAGTGCACTTAATTTCAATGGATCAGGTGGCCACGTTGAAATACCCTATAACAACGAACTGAATATTACGGGCAATAAAATAAGTCTCTCGGTATGGATCAAAAAGGAGTCGGCCAACGATGACGGTGCTTTTCTGTTTAACCGGACAAAATACATCCTGCGGATGGATAATCATGGTAAAGTTACCTTTGCTGTTTATGCCCCCGGGTGGAAATCGGTGACAACCCCATGGAAAAACAGAATTGTGGATACCGACTGGCATCACGTGGTGGCAACCTACAATGGAAGCCAATTAAAGTTGTATGTGGACGCTGCTTTAATGGTTGAGAAAAACGGCTCCGGAAATCTTAAATCCTCCTCTTCATCCACCTACATAGGTAGCGAAGGAGCCATTCATTATTTTGACGGAACCATCGATGAGGTAGCCATCTACGAAAAAGCACTGTCACAGCAGGAGATAGCAACTATTTATGCTGACACACCAAACCCTGATAGTGGTGATGACGCGTTGGTTTCGTGGTGGAAATTCAACGAAAATTCGGGTACCACTGCTTCCGATTCACAAGGCAGCAACCATGGATCCATCCTGGGGTCGCAGTGGACTTCAAATGGTGCAGAAGGTTCAGCCTTATCTTTTGACGGGGTAAATGATTTTGTATTGATTACCAATGCCGAAAACCTGAACGTTACCGACCAGTTGACCATGATGGCCTGGGCAAAAACCAGCGAAAATAAAACGGCCAAAATTGTTGAAAAAGGCGATTGGGACGGGCACGGCCTGCTGCAAGATCATTGGAATGGCTGGGGATGCCAAATACGAACAGCTTCCAATCAAAGTTATGCAATAAAGTGGAATAACGGAATACCTGTTTACAACGAATGGTACCATATTGCCATGACCTATAACGGCGCCCAATTAAAGCTTTATGTAAACGGCCAACTGACCAATAGCAAGCAAGTCACAGGCAAACTTCATGTCAATGGACGTGATTTTGTAATTGGTTCGAACAATGGCGCTCAAAAGTTTTTTCATGGCAGCATCGACGATGTCAGGTTCTTTAACAAAGCCCTTACTCAAACCGAAATCCAGGCAATTTTCAATAACAAAGACAATACCGGTGGTGATGATAGCGATGGCGACGGAGTAAAAGATTCGGAAGATGATTACCCCCACGATCCCGCCAGGGCATTTAACAACTATTTCCCTGCTGCCAACTTCGGGAGCCTCTCGTTTGAAGATTTGTGGCCCGGCCAGGGTGACTACGACTTCAACGATCTGGTGTTGGATTATCAATTTACCACCGTCACTAATGTGTCCAACAAAGTGGTGGACGTGATAGGTACTTTTGTTATCAGAGCCATTGGTGCAGGACAGCCCAATGGTTTCGGGTTTCAGCTGCCCAACAACAATATTGCTTCGGAAGATATTACCGTAAGCGGCACCGTATTAAAATCGGATTACATTCAGCTAGAAGACAACGGACTGGAATCGGGACAACAAAAGCCAACGGTTATCGTGTTCGACAATGCCAACGAAATTATGCCTCCCGGCGAAGGATTTGGAGTTAATGTCGATCCCGAAAAAGAGTATGTTGATCCTGACACCATTGTAATTTCGATGGCTTTTGCCATTGATAAATATACTGCACAGGATATCGACTTAATCCATTTTAACCCGTTTATGATAGTAAGCGGAATACGAGGGAAAGAGATTCACCTGCCCGATTATCCACCCACTTCGCTGGTGGATGTAAGCTATTTTGGCAGCATGGACGATACCAGCGACCCCGATGCCGGACGCTATTACAAAACCGCCAACAACCTGCCATGGGCTATTAATATTTCGGAAAG
>JANTGU010000032.1 GCA_024762735.1 Bacteroidales bacterium
GAAATGGAAACAAACAAATCCTGATTTGTGATGTATCATAAAAGAATAAAATACAACAAAATACAAAATGATAAACAGATGAAAATATTACCCCTTGCCGTATTCATGGTGTTGTTGGCATCATGCCACTCACCCTCAGGTAATCAACAAAAAGCTGAAGAAACTGTTCATCATAAAGTGCTGACTGATTCGGCTAAAAAACACCTTATTCTTGAAGGATCCTCCATCTCGAAGCAGGTAACTGTAACCCTGCAAAAAAATCTGAAGGCAGCTATCAAAAAGCAGGGTATTGAAGGGGCTATTGAATTTTGTCATGGCAAAGCTATGCATCTGACCGACTCCGTGGCCAAAGCCCATCATGTCACCATTCGCCGTGCGGCTAAAAAATACCGTAATCCCTTTAACCAGACTTCTGAATTTGAAAGCAATCTGTACAAGCAATATATTCTTGATTGGCTTTCAAACAAGCCTTTGCAACCGCAGGTAATTCAAAATAAGAAGGGCGAACCTGTTTATTACAGCACCATCATGCTGAACAAAAAAGTTTGCCTGCAATGCCATGGATTCCCGGGAAAAGATATGCCTGCGGAACGGGAAGCAAAAATCAAGGATCATTACCCCCATGACTTAGCTACGGGATTTAAATTTGGTGAGCCACGCGGTATGTGGGTTATTACCTTTCCCAACAGCCAGGTACCTGAATAGCTCAGACAAATTGGAAATTTACAAACAATAAGAAGCTGGTAATCTATCCCGTTATAAATAAAACCTATGGGACAAAAGTGTATTCACTGTGGAGAAGATTGCGGGAGTCATCCGGTTATGTGGGATGATAAGCCTTTTTGCTGCCATGGCTGTAAAACGGTGTATCAGATTCTGAACGAAAAAAAGCTGGACAAGTACTACGAAATTCAGCCCATGTCGGGCATTAAAATTGAACAAGCCAATGTAGGAAACAAATATGCTTACCTCGATTTGGATGAAATCAAAGAAAAACTACTGGGGTTTTCCGATGGCGACATCAGTAAGGTAACCCTTTTTATCCCCACCATCCACTGTGCTTCCTGTATCTGGCTCCTGGAAAACCTCTATACCATTAATCCTGCCATTGTAGCTTCCAACGTGAACTTTCCTCAGAAAAAAGCAACCATCACCTTTAATAACAAGCAAATTACCCTGCGTCAACTGGTCGAGCTGCTGGTATCTATTCATTACGTACCTGAGATTACGCTTGACCAGATGGATGATGAAAAAGGCAGCAGCAAGTCATCGCGAGACCTCTTACTGAAAATTGGCGTGGCGGGCTTTAGCTTTATGAACGTGATGCTCTATAATTTCCCGGAGTACCTTCCGGGAGGCAGTAACCTGAGTCAACTTTTTATCAATTTTTTTGGGTACATGAGTTTTGTGCTGGCGCTTCCGGTGGTTTTTTATTGCGCTAACGACTACTATTTGTCAGCCATTAAAGGATTACGCCATAAAATTGTCAACATTGATGTGCCCATCACCCTGGGCATATTTACCTTGTTCGTGCAAAGTGCTTACGAAATCTTTACAGGACAGGGCATTGGGTACATGGATTCGCTGGTTGGGCTGGTTTTCTTTTTACTAATAGGAAAATGGTATCAAAGTAAAACCTATGAAGCACTCTCATTCGAACGGGACTATAAATCCTATTTTCCGGTAGCCGTTACGCTGCTTAAGGATAACAAAGAAGAAACTATCCCGCTGTCTGAATTAAAAGAAACAGACCATATCCTTATTAGAAATCAGGAACTTATTCCTGCTGATGCCAAATTGGTTTCAGGCCAGGCAGAAATCGACTACTCCTTTGTCACGGGTGAATCGCTGCCGGTTAACAAAAAAGTTGGGGAAGTTATTTTCGCCGGTGGTCGTCAGGTGGGCAGCAATATTGAGCTGGAGGTGATTAAATCGGTGGATCAAAGTTACCTGACACAGCTTTGGAATCAGGAATATCACAAGGAAAACGGCGAATCACAACTCAATCACCTGGTAAACAAGGTAAGTGAGTATTTTACTTTTATCGTGCTCTCCATTGCCTTTGCTGCCGGTATATACTGGTTGATAAATGATGCTTCACTGGCGCTGTTTGCTTTTACTTCCGTGCTAATCATAGCCTGCCCCTGCGCCCTGGCGCTTACCGTGCCTTTCACCTATGGCAGTACCATGCGCGAGTATGGCCGAAAAGGATTTTATTTAAAAAATACGGATGTTATTGATAACTTGCGAAAAATTGATACCATCGTGTTTGACAAAACGGGCACCCTTACGGTTAATCGCTCCATGAATGTTGAATTTGTGGGCGAAACCCTGTCGGATGAGCAGCTGAAAGCCATTAAAGCCGTGGTTGCCAATTCGAGCCACCCGCTGAGTATTACGGTTAGCGAATTTATTCAGCTAAAGCCTGATGTGGAGGTGGAACAATTTAAGGAGATTCCCTCGCTGGGAGTAACAGGACTGGTGAATGGAGTCAGGGTGAACGTGGGCTCTAAAAAGTTTGTTACCGGGAAAGAGGACGACGACCCCCTTTCAACCAATGTTTATGTTTTTATCGACCATAAAATCCTTGGCTATTTTAAAATAGAAAACCAGTATCGTCCCGGCCTGAAAACTGTAATTGACAGTCTGAGGGACAAGTACAATCTTTACCTGCTTTCGGGTGATAACGATTCGGAACGAGATAACCTGAGGCCTGTGTTTGGCTCCGATGCAGTCCTGAAATTCAACCAAAGTCCTACCGATAAACGCGATTTTATTATAAGCTTAAAAGCGCAGGGAAAGAAAGTTTTGATGATTGGCGACGGGTTAAACGATGCCGGGGCCTTGATGGAAAGTGATATCGGTCTTACCATTGCCGACGATATTTACAGCTTCTCCCCTGCCTGTGACGGGATTATTGAATCTTCAAAATTCCCAATCCTCAATAAATTTATTAACTATACCAAGGTGTCGTTTAAAATTGTGGTGATAAGTTTTATCATCTCCTTTATATATAATGTGGTGGGAATCTCATTCGCGGTGAGCGGTGCCATGTCGCCTTTGGTGGCTGCCATCCTGATGCCCATTAGCTCGGTCAGTGTGGTTTTGTTTGCCACAAGCTCGGTAAAAATCACAACAAAGCTTTTTCTGAAAAAGGATAATTCAGACACTTAGTTCAAGAAATTACAGGTGCAAAAAGTGATATATGTGATTTATTTCATAACTTTACGCCATTAAATCTTGGTATTTTAAGATTTTTTAATACTTTTGGCCTATTCATTAATCAAGCACCTTTTTACTTAAATGTCGATAGTAATATTATTAGCAATCATTGGAATCCTTGTAGCTGGAGGCTTTTTGGTAGCTTTCCTATGGGCTGTTAAAAGTGGCCAATACGATGATACAGAGTCACCGGCCATGCGAATGCTATTTGATGATACCAAACCCAAAGAAGAAATTAAATAACCCTTATAACAAATCCATTTAATAAATTAAATCAAAGCGTATGGAATTACAGAAGTTTACTTATGACAACAAGCTATCCAAGCTCTTTTTATATGCCACGGTAACGTGGGGTGCCATTGGATTGCTTGTGGGATTAACAGCTGCCTTTGAGCTGATTTTTCCAAGCTGGAATGCAGGCCTGCCCTGGCTAACTTTTAGCCGTATCAGACCTTTGCATACCAATGCAGCCATTTTTGCATTTGTCGGAAACGCCATTTTTCTGGCAGTGTATTACTCCACACCCCGACTGCTTAAAACGCCCATGTACAGCAAGCTACTGGGCAACATTCACTTTTGGGGATGGCAGTTAATCATTGTAGCAGCAGCTATAACTCTTCCCTTAGGTTTTACGCAGTCAAAAGAGTATGCAGAACTTGAGTGGCCCATCGACATCGCCGTTGCGCTTGTGTGGGTTGTATTTGGCATCAACCTTATTGGAACCCTGATAAAAAGACGCATCAAACATATTTACGTTGCTATTTGGTTTTATATTGCAACCTGGGTGACGGTGGCCGTACTGTATATTACCAACAATATGGCACTTCCCGTTTCGGCTATGAAAAGTTACAGCGTTTACGCCGGAGTACAAGATGCCTTGGTACAATGGTGGTATGGTCACAATGCGGTAGCTTTTTTCCTAACGACCCCTTTCCTTGGTTTGATGTACTATTTTATTCCGAAAGCATCAAACAGACCGGTTTATTCTTATAAGCTGTCCATCATTCACTTTTGGGCACTTATCTTCCTCTATATTTGGGCCGGTCCTCACCACTTGCTGTATTCAGCATTACCTGACTGGGCACAAGCATTAGGAGTTGTATTTTCAATCATGTTGCTGGCACCGTCGTGGGGTGGTATGATAAACGGTCTGTTAACCCTAAGAGGCGCCTGGGACAAAGTGCGTGAAGATCCTATCCTGAAAATGTTTGTAGTGGGTGTAACCGCCTATGGTATGTCAACCTTTGAAGGTCCCATGCTCTCATTAAAGACCGTAAATGCCTTAAGTCACTTTACTGACTGGACCATTGCTCACGTACACATTGGCACCCTGGGATGGAACGGGATGTTAACATTTGGTATGATTTATTGGTTAATGCCAAGGTTGTTTAACACAAAACTCTACAGTGTTAAAATGGCTAATATCCATTTTTGGCTGGCCACCACCGGTATGCTGTTTTTCTCTATCCCGCTTTATTTTGCCGGGTTTACCCAAAGCTTAATGTGGAAAGAGTTTACTGATGCAGGTGCCCTAGCCTATCCTAACTTTCTCGATACAGTAACCCAAATCTTACCCATGTATGCTATGCGTGCTTTTGGTGGTTCTCTGTACTACATTGGTTTTATCTTGTTTATTGTTAATGTATGGAAGACTGCTGCTGCCGGTAAATTTGTTCGTTATGAAGAGGATTCCGCTCCTTCCTTGGAAAAAGCTCCTTCTCATGGGCACGAAAACTGGCACAGGAGATTGGAAGGAATGCCTGTAAAGTTTACTGTAGCCGCACTGATAGTTATCCTAATCGGTGGTATGGTAGAAATCATTCCCATGATTTTAGTAAAAAGCAATGTACCCACTATTTCTGCTGTTCAACCCTATACTCCCCTGGAGTTAGAAGGACGTGATATCTATGTGAGAGAAGGATGTTATTTGTGCCACTCTCAGCAAATTCGTCCTTTCCGTTCCGAAGTTGAACGATATGGTGAGTATAGCAAAGCCGGTGAAAGTGTTTACGATCACCCGTTCCAATTTGGTTCCAAACGTACCGGTCCCGACTTGGCGCGTGAAGGGGTGAAAACACTGCCCAATTACAAACCCAACTCGTGGCACTATAATCACATGCTTGATCCACAATCGTTGAACCCGGAATCAGTGATGCCTCCATACCCATGGATTATTCACAATGATTTAGATGTTTCAACATTGGCATCAAAAATCAAAACCATGCAAACGCTTGGGGTTCCTTATCCCGAAGGCTATGCTGATGGCCAGGCAATGAAAGATTTGGAAAAGCAAGCAAGTGAAATTGCGCAAAACCTCAAAGATGCAGGTATTGATGTAAGCTCGAAAAAGGAAATCATCGCCTTGATTGCTTACATGCAGCGTTTGGGTACCGATATTTACAAGGATGGAAATCCTGAACAGTACAGCAGCAAATAAAAAAGTAAAGTTATGAAGATCGTAATGAACACGTTAAGTCAGATTAATGGGGTTGAAATATACCCTATTATCTCGCTGATTATATTTTTTATCTTTTTTGTGGTCATGGCTTATTTCGTTTTTAACCTGGATAAAGGCTATATCAGCGATATGAAAAACATGCCTTTGGAAGAAGACGAAAACGACTCTTCAGTAAACGATTTGGAAAATAAATTTTGAAACCATAATAAAATAAAATCCTTATGGCTACAGATGAAAATAAAAACAGCAATCTTCACAATGAAGATTATGAATATGATACCCTCACCAATGACCGTTTAATAAAAGGGCATAACTACGATGGTATCAGAGAACTCGACAACGCGCTTCCCCCCTGGTGGGTATGGCTCTTTTATATCACCATTGCTTTTGCTATTATTTACTCAATCAGATTGTTTGTATTTAATGCTGATGACCTGGTACAGGCAAAAGAGTTTAATAAAGAGATGGCAGACTACCATGCCAAACATGCAAAATCAGATAATGCCGATGCCAATTTCACAGTGGCATTGTTAACAGATGATGCATCTTTGGCCGAAGGAGAAAAAACCTGGGTAAGCATTTGTGCGGCCTGTCATCTTAAAGATGGTGGTGGCTTGGTTGGCCCTAACATGACCGATGATTATTGGATTCACGGTAACACCGTGGATGACCTTTATAAAGTTGTAACCGATGGTGTAATTGAAAAAGGAATGCTTTCCTATAAGCAGCAACTTTCCGATAAACAACGTCTGGAAGTAGTTAGTTATATTCTTGAGAAGCTTCATGGCACTACACCTGCCAATCCTAAAGCACCTCAAGGCGATAAGTATTAATTAATTAGTACCATTTTGCAGACTTTTAAGGAAGCCGGATTCTACAATTCGGCTTCCTGCATTTTTTAGAATAATTAAGATAGATAGATAATTAAATAAGTAAATTACAGGAATCATGGCTGCAAAGCAAACCAATCACAAAGGCTCATACCGTGATAAACTATCCACAGTTGACGAATCGGGAAAAAGAGTTTGGATATTTGCAAGAAAACCAAAAGGAAGTTTTTTTAACAAAAGGCAGGTAGTGGCCTATATCATACTTGGCGCATTTTACATTCTGCCTTGGATTAAATATAAAGGTGAACAGTTTTTGATGTTCAACATTCTGGAAAGAAAATTTGTCCTATTTGGTACCATATTCTGGCCTCAGGATTTTCACCTTATTGTATTGTCGTTTATCACGATGATTTTGTTCATTATCTTATTCACCATTATATTCGGAAGACTGTTTTGTGGGTGGGTATGCCCGCAGACGCTTTTTATGGAGTTTATTTTTCGTCGTATTGAATATCTTGTGGAAGGCGATGCTCCGGCACAACGCAGGTTGGCCAAGCAATCATGGAATTTTGAAAAAATATGGAAAAAAACAGTAAAGCAAATTCTTTTTTATGCCATAGCCTTTTATTCAGGGTTTACTTTTTTAGCCTATATATTGGGCGTTGATGAACTCCTTGCCATTGTGCATGAAGGAATTGGAGCTCATTTGAGTGGTTTTATAGGTTTACTTATTTTTTCAGGTATTTTTTATTTCATCTTTGCCTTTTTCCGCGAACAGGTCTGTACCATTGCTTGTCCTTACGGACGATTACAAAGCGTACTCATCGACCCGAAAACGCTTATTGTTGCTTACGATTACAAACGTGGAGAACCACGAGGTCCAATTTCAAATCCTGAAAACGGCGACTGTACCAATTGTAATATGTGTGTTCAGGTATGCCCTACCGGTATCGATATAAGGAATGGAACGCAGATGGAGTGTATCAATTGTACCGCCTGTATTGATGCATGTAATGATACCATGGAAAAAGTCAACAAGCCAAAGGGACTTATCCGTTACGACTCGGAAGAAGGTATTGAAAAAGGCGAACACCACTTGTTTAGTGCGCGTACCATATTCTACTCAGTAGTATTGTCGGCGCTGTTAATTTTTGTCGGTTTCCTGTTTTATCTGCGTGGTGACTCTGAAACAGTTATTCTTAGAGCTCGAGGAACCCTTTATCAGGAGATGGGTGACAGCCTGAGCAATATTTATAACTATCAGGTTGTTAACAAATCGCGGGAACCCATTGATGTGGAGTATAAAATTGAAACACTCCCCGGACGTGTTAAAAATATTGGAAATAAAATAGTGGTACAAAAAGGCGAGGTGGCCAAAGGAACTTTTCTTGTTATTGTTCCCCGAAGTGCACTTAAACAATCGAAAACGCCTATCGTTATAGGAATTTATCATAACGGCGTTAGAAAAGAAGGGTACAAAACCATGTTTGCAGCTCCCAACAATCTTGGTCAATAAATTAGTGTTTCAATCAGAAAATAAAAAATAGATGAATATTAAATGGAATTGGGGTACTAAAATCACCATCGCGATTATTCTCTTTGTCTCCATGATCTTGGGATTTGTTTACACGGCAACACAAAACCCCATTATCCTGGTGGAGAAAGATTACTATCCTAAAGGGTTGGATTATCAATCGCGTATTGATGATATTAAGAATGCTGTCCCGTTTAAAGATAGTATGGTTTTTAAACAGAGTAAGGGGCAACTGTTTTTAAAAATTCCGAATACTGCCCCTGATTCAGGAAATATAACTTTTTACCGACCCAACGAAGAGAAAGTTTTAGACTTTGTACAACCACTTTCTGCCAAGGTGTCCATTGATGTTGTTTTTCCAAAAGAACATTTTAAAATGGGATTCTATGTGCTTAAAATTTCGTGGTGGCAAAACGGTAAAGGCTATTATATTGAGAAAAAGGTATTTTTGACATGATCTATATCTATACTGCTTTAACCATTGGTTTGGTTGGAAGTCTTCACTGTATTGGCATGTGTGGCCCCATTGCCGTGGCCCTTCCTCTTGGCAACAAAGGATGGGGTTATCGGGTGTTTGGAGGTATTACCTATAATGTGGGTCGAATATTGTCGTATGCCGTGCTGGGAGCTATATTTGGATTGCTGGGTAAAGGGATCGAGATGGCCGGCCTTCAAAAGTGGGCCTCTATCCTAATTGGTGCCGTGATGGTGTTATCCGTTTTGTTTCCGGCACTTTTTAAAGGAAAAATCAAATTTGAACAGGTATTTTTTGGCTATGCCGGAAAAATGATTGGCAAATTCAGAAAGCTGTTTACCATCAGTTCCATACCCTCGTTGTTTCTTATTGGTATTTTAAACGGATTTCTTCCCTGTGGACTGGTTTATGTAGCCATTGCCGGCGCCATTAACACCAACAGCTTTTACGATGGCATTCTTTTTATGATATTGTTCGGCCTGGGCACCTTACCGGTGATGCTGGCCATTCCCCTTTTGGGAAATATGATTGGGCAAAAGATTCGAAAAAAATTTAGTGGTGTGCTTAACGTATTTATTGTAATTTTGGGCATCCTTTTTATTTTACGAGGATTATCGTTGGGAATTCCATACTTGAGTCCGCCCAATAAAATGCTCAAGCCTCACAAAAAAATGATGATGCACAAAAACAGTCAGCACAACATGAGTGATGACTCAACTTATAAAATGAAATAATTAATTAAAAACGAAGTATTATGAAGAAGTATTTTTCCCTGATTTCGCTTGCCGTTGTAGTTTTAGTTGCAGGCTTTTCTTATGGTTTTAAAGCAAAAACCGTGGTAGTTAGTGGCAAAACGGTTGTTGTACCTGATGATGCCGAAACCAAGTATGCTAAAGGTTTCGAGATTTATAAAACAAAATGTGTTGCCTGTCACCAGCTTTCCGGCGAAGGCATTCCCAGTGCTTTTCCCCCGTTAAAAAACTCCGATTATTTAATGGCCGACAAAAAGCGTGCGGTTGAACAGGTACTCAACGGGTCAAACCACGAGATTACGGTAAACGGCGCCAAGTATTCGATGGCCATGCCTTACCAGGTAGATAATTACGATGATGCCGTAGCCGTTATCAACTATGTTTTAAATGCATGGGGAAACGATGGTGGAACCATCACCGTTGATGAAGTAAAAGATATTGAAATCAAGCGATAGGCTTTTGTCTGTTTACCAAAAAAGGCACTCTAAAATTGAGTGCCTTTTTTTTTATGGGTTCTCTTATCTCCTCCCTCCTCTTTTTACCGGTTGTTTGGCCGGACGCGATGCTGGTCGGGAAGCGGGTTTGCGTGCAGGGGTTGAAACTTGTTTCCTGGCGGCAGGCTTACTGGTGTGTTTTACCGAGCTTGAAGGTTTTTTTGCAGGCTTGGCTGTTTTCGTTGTTGCTTTCTTATTAGCAGGCTTTGCTGCCGGTTTGTTAGTGCCATTGGTAGCAGGTCTGGCTTTACCATTTTTATTGCCGGTTTTAGCCTTCGATCCTCCACGTTTATTCACACGGTTTTTATCAAGGGCATGCTTGTTAGAGGCACCTTTATTTCTTTTTTGAAACGATTTATCAGGATGTGATTTGGCAAAATCGTTCCGGCTCACATTCTTTTGAAGATTTACCGTATTTTTATTAATTCTTACATTGGTGTTCCGATACGTATTATTCACGTTAATGTGAACGTTAACATTACGTCTGTAGGTGTAAGGCGGATAAGGATGCCACGGGTGATAATAATGGGGATAATAGCCCCAGTAGAACGGCGAGCGCCAGGGGTGGTACAGCGGTCCCCAGAAAAAGGTGAAAATAATGGGTGGATGCACGTAAACCGGCTGAACAATATAGTTGGGGCCATACATGTAAACATCGCCCACTACCTGTACTTGCGTTTCTCCTTTATCGTCTTTAACCACATCGATGGTAGCCACATCCTGATATTGGTCTTTCCCAATGACAGCCTGAATAGCCACCACATGGGCATCCTTGTCCGATGTTTCAACAACTCGAAGGTAATCAACTTCTCCATCTTCGTTTAAGTCCAGGTTGGTTAGCTTTAGCTCTGGATCATTGAGCTTTTTTTCAAATTCTTCCAGGTCTTTAGATTCACCAAAAACCGAAGCCACTGCTTCTAAATCCAGGTTGTCGCTAATATCCGAATCTTTCGCTTCCACTGTGGTCACATCCTGAGCAAACAGGGTTACCGTAATCAATGCCAAAAACATTGTTGCAAATAAAATAATCTTTTTCATAGTAAACTTTTCTTCTTAAGTTTCAATTATTGTGCCGAAAATAGTAAATCTGCTTCAGGTAAAAAAATAAATGCCCAACATCTTCAATGTCGGGCATTTATATAACCTAAGTAATTTGTTTTATCACGGGTCAACCTGTACAAACATGGTTTGAAGGTTAGGATCGGTTGCATTGGGATCGGTTCCCTGAGGAACAAAAATTACAGCAGCCCAACCGCCTGGTAACGGTGTAAAGTCGGTATGACTCTGTGAATCGTTTACCATTTGATCAACGGTAGCATCAGCATCAGGAACACCTCCGGAAGCTTGACCATTCCAGTTGTTCATAATTTTCCAAATAGCACCCTGAACTTCTCCCCAGGTATATCCCGGATAGTAATCAAGATGGTTGAATATCCAGTTAACACGTGCCCATTTATCAGCATAAGCAGTAAAGGCAGGTAAAGCATCAGGATAGAGTGAGCTGTATACATCCATGTCGTATGCCACATTCACATTAATATTTGTTTCTTCATCAGCACACCACGAAGGAAATGTTCCGTTGGCAAAATCATAACCGTTTCCAACATTGGTTAATTCGGCATCTACATAACCACCCATTGAACCTGGAGCATAAGCACCTACAATTTTGTAAGTGGTTGTTGCAGGAAGGTTCATGTAAGGAGCAAGCAGAAAGTCAGGTGTGGTGGCCACAGCATTACCTAATACAAAGTCAACAACGCCATCACCTCCGTTAGGAATGAGATTGTCATCCGTAAAGGTCCAAGATTTAAAGAATTTGTAATCAAAACCGGTTCCTACTTTAACAAGGATGTACAAATCAAACTGGAAGTTGTCTGTTGTGTTGTCACCATCAGGATAGGAAACATGCAATACATCGCCTTCACCTAAGAAAGATTCGTTGCTATATTCCGTTACATAAGCACCATTTTTATAGACTTTAATTTTGAAAATAGCAGGCATGTCAACCTGGAGGCCGTTGGCTTGTTGTTCGTAAAGCGATCCGGCATAGTCGGCAGGATGTTTCATGCTGATATCACCAAAGAAGAGCTGCTCGCGCACCGTGGTTTGATTCATGGTAAACCAATCAAAACCGAAAGCCTGGTATTCCTGTGAGGTAAAACTTAATACTTCTATAGGAATTTCGTTCTTTTGAAAAGCTGCCACATGGAATTGAACATCCAGTGGTTGAGCTACAAAGCCAGCATATTGCGAACCGGCTTCAGGAGCAGCACTTACGATGGAATCATCGCTCATGTCGTTAGGGGTATTGTTGTCGCTCATCATCAGGAATTGAGTAACATTGTAGTCACCAACGGCAAGTTTAATGCCCTGCGTGTAAGCAACACCATCAAGATAGTAAACTGCAGGAGTGTAAGTAGTTCCACTAATTACAACGCTGGCATAGTCGGCAGTGGCATCAGCATTCGACGATTTGGTACCACCTTTAGGCATTTCAGTACTTGAGAAGCTAACTTCTACTTCCTGATTAGGATCAATGACATCTTCTTTCTTGTTACAGCTTATTACTGTTAGTGCAATCAAAGCAACAAAAAAGAAAGCTTTAATAAATTGTAAGTTTTTCATTTGTTTTAATTTATTGATAAGGTTTTTTAATTTGTTTTCATTCGTCTTTAACAATGGTCGTG